>CAYRLN010000053.1:0-8000 GCA_964425065.1 uncultured Lachnospiraceae bacterium
TTACAAAGAGCCGTAACGTTTTGGTTGCAGCACTGATTCTGGTATTATCCATCGGCGTTTCCTACAGCACAGCGGGCGCAATCGCATTCTCTATCGGTAGTGTTACAATCAGCCTTTCCGGTCTTGCAGTAGGTGCTCTGGTTGGTATTATCATGAACGCTATTTTGCCCGGTAAGGATTATAAGTTCGACGAAGAGAATCCGGACGAAACAGGAGCAGACTTCGGTAATTCCGGTAAGAGACTGGAAAAAGAAGAGGCAAAATAAGAAAACAGAAAGCATACAATGAGTAATATAACATAATGTTAGGGAAAGCGAAGTCCAATAGACTTCGCTTTCTTTTATCCCGTAGGAGGAGAATGAGAAAATGAGAATTGTTGACATGCACTGTGATACCATATCGGAAATATGGGAGAAGAGACGCTTGGGACGTGGTGAATATAAGTCGGATTGCCTGCGCATAAATAACGGTCATATCGACCTTGAAAAGCTGAAGAAAAGTGGCTATCTACTTCAGAATTTTGCCCTTTATGTGGACAGAGAAGGTTGTGAGGACCCTTGGGATAAGGTACAGGAGTTGTACGCATTGTATGTGGCGGAACTGGAGCAGAATAAAGACGTGATAGCACCGGTTTACCGGTTTGAAGACATTGCGGAAAATGAAGCGAAGGGCTTGATTTCTTCTTTGCTCACGGTGGAAGAGGGCGGTGTCTGCAAGGGAGAAATCGATAAGTTATGTCAGCTTTACGGCCAAGGTGTGCGTATGATGACCCTGACTTGGAATTATCCTAATGAGATAGGGTTTCCCAATTTAAATGGCTCCAGAGGGAAGAGGATGCAGGAGATGGCAGTGGGACTTGATGGGGATGAGCGGGAACGGATTGTAAAGGCCTATTTGAATACACCAAATACAGAAAATGGGCTGACGGACATAGGATTTGAGTTTGTTTCCAAAATGGAGGAAATCGGTATGATTGTGGATGTGTCCCATCTGTCAGATGCCGGCTTTTATGACGTGCTTGCCGGTACCACAAGACCTTTTGTGGCAAGCCATTCTAATGCCAGGACGGTTTGCCCCTGCGTGCGCAACATGACAGATGACATGATACGCCACCTGGCAGAACGGGGCGGCGTTATGGGATTGAATTTTTGTGCAGATTTTCTGACACAGCTTCCTGCAGGGGAGTATAATCCCGGAAGGGTTGCGGCAATTGTAGAGCATGCAAAGTACATTGTGAATGTGGGAGGCATTGAAGTACTTGGCCTGGGCAGTGATTTTGACGGGATTGCCACCCATGCGGAGTTGCCGGATGCGGGCAAGATGTATCGTTTGTACGAAGCGTTACACCGGGCGGGATTTTCGGAAGGGGAACTGGATAAAATTTTTTCGGATAATGTGCTCAGAGTGTATAAGGATGTGTTGAGGTAAAATTTGAAAAAATTTAAAAAAATTTTAAAAACATAGTTGACAAATAATATTATATGCCGTATAGTATGCTCATCAGCCGATACTATATGGCATATAATATTATAAGAATAAACAGTATTGTTGAAAGAAATAATATTCCGTTTAAGGAGAAGAAAGAGAAGAAGGAGGAACAGACATATGGTATTTAATACGGGCGCGGCACTGCTTGATGCCATCGTCCTGGCGGTAGTATCCAAAGAGACAGAAGGTACGTATGGATACAAAATCACACAGGATGTCAGGCAGGTCATTGATTTGTCGGAATCTACACTGTACCCGGTTCTGAGGCGGTTACACAAGGACGATTGTATGGAAGTATATGACCGGGAATGTGATGGGCGAAACCGGCGTTATTATAAGATTACCCCTAAGGGACTTGGTCAACTTATGATGTATGAAAACGAATGGAAAAAGTATTCCGGGAATATCAGCAGAATACTGGAGGGAGGAATGAGACATGAATAAAGCAGAATATATGAGGGAATTAGAGCGTTTACTCCTGAATATTCCGATAAACGAGAGAAAAGAGGCACTCAGTTATTATGAGGAATATTTTGATGATGCGGGAGTGGAAAATGAACAGCAGGTGATTGAAGAACTGGGCAGTCCGTCCAGTGTGGCGATGAATATTAAAGAGGGGCTTCGCGGCAGCATCGGGTATCAGAATATGGGAACCAATTATCAAAACAGTGGGTTCCAGCATATTGAGACCCAAAATGTATATACGGGAGTATCGGAGCAGAAATCGGACAAATTGCCGACGTGGGCAATAGTATTGATTGTAATTAGCTGTATTCTTTTGTCTCCCCTGCTTATCGGGGCGGCAGGTACTCTGATTGGTGCAATTTTCAGTGTAATCACAGGAATTATCGGTCTGATTGTGGGACTTGCTGCAGCGGGGATTGGACTGGTGGTTGCAGCATTTGCATTGGTTGCAGCAGGAATCTCACTAATCCTGACAAACGGGTTTGCGGCATTGCTTTTAATCGGTCTGGGTCTGCTTCTTGCAGCTATCGGCCTGTTACTGATTCTGGCAACCGTGTGGTTGTGCGGATGGGCACTTCCCACTTTTATCAAATGGATAATCAAACTTTGTAAGATGCCCTTTGAGAAAAAGCAAGACGATGGCATTACACAATAAAAGGAGGCGATAGAATGAAAAAGTTTGCAAAAGTAATATCCATTACAGCACTTGTTCTTGCCGTGGTAGGGCTTATGCTGACATTAATCGGCGTATTTGGCGGAGGAGCGAAAATAGTCAGAACGCTGGCAGAGAATGGGAAACTGAGCATTGGACCGGAAGACTTTGAATTAGTGGAATTTATAGATGGAATCAGCATCGTGGTGGAAAATGACAGTACAGTGGTTTTCAATGATGATTTCGAGGTTTTCATAGCAGGAAATCTGGAGTTTACTTACAGTGAAGCAGAAGTGGAAAATTTTGTGTTTAGTATGGCCGGCGGCGAAATCGATATAAAACAAGGCGCCGGTGACGATTGGACGATTGAAATTGACGGAGTCGGAAAATTCCAGACTTATGTGGAGAACGGAACACTTTATGTGGTTGGAAACCAAAAGGGTGTTAATATGGATTTGGGTGATGTGACGATTACGGTTCCACGGGGGGAGACTTTGGGCAATGTAGAAATTCACCTTGGGGCCGGAGATATGAGTATCGCGTATCTGGCAGCAGATGAACTGGAAGTTGCAGTGGGAGCCGGAGAATTGTGGATGGATGAAGTGGATGTGAACAGCCTGGAAATATCTGTGGGAGCCGGAGAAATTGAGATACAGGATGGTACAATGGGCGATGTAGAGGTATCGGTAGGTATGGGAGCAGCTTACATCACCGGTACGATTTCCGGAAATATTAACGGCGGGGTTTCCATGGGTGAACTTTGCGTGGAAGTACATGGTTCCACGGAAAAGGAACATAATTACAACGTGTCCTGCGCAGCCGGTGAAGTCCAAATCGATGGAAAAACCTATGCGGGCGTAGGAAACACCATGAATCTTGATAATGATGCGGAAACGACATACAATCTGGATTGTGCAATGGGTAGAATAGAAGTTACTTTCCGATAGTCGTTTTTTCCGGAAGTAACATAGACAAACAGTTTTCAAACAGCAGGCCGTCTTTTTCACGGACATTGGCCTTTTCAGAAACTTCAACGCAGGCGCCGATAAAGGCGCTTGCTTTTTTTACGGAATCGGTAAGAGGCACACCGCAAAGAGCGTCTGCAGATATTATGGCAGCAAACAAATCCCCCGCACCATGGTAGGGCTGTCCCTTTACGGGAGAAGAAAGTGCGAGGCGGGAGTTTCCCTCCGAAATAAAATTGGTGTAGGAAGTTCCGTCACAAATCCCCGTGATGACGATTTGTCTTGCACCCAGAGAATGTAATTTGTCGGATAAAACGCAAAGTTCCCCGTGATTCCACCCGCCATCGTGGTAGGCGGTGTCTGTTAAGAGGCAGGCTTCCGTCAGATTGGGGGTAAAGATATGGGAATATGGAATCAGCCCTTTGATTCCCTCACAGTGTGCAGAGGTCAGCGAAGAATACATTTTCCCGTGATCTCCCATGGCAGGGTCTAAAATGATTTTTGCCTGGGGCTGACTTTGAAAAAAGTGCTCAGCGGTAGCCATTTGCTTACTATTTCCCACAAAACCGTAGTAAATCCCCTCAAAAGCGATGTCAAGATTGGCAAAGCCTTCCAGATAGCCATCCATTTCTGTGGTCAAATCCTTGCAAAACCAGGTGGGAAAAGCCAGATGGTTGGAATAAAGAGCGGTGGGGACAGGGCAGGCCTGAACGCCCATGACGCTCACAACAGGAACAGCCACTGCCAGGGAGCAGCGGCCATATCCGGTCAGGTTACTTATCATAGCAAGTTTTGGGGGAATATAATTCATGGGAAACTCCTTTTAGTTCTCAGTGTTGTCATCCGGGGTCACCGCTACCAGTAAGCCGGATTTTTTTAAGGCAGGGCGCAGTGCTACATAAAAGATGCTGGCGGCAATCACTGCTACCAGAGCATTTACAGAGGTGGTAAGAGTTGCCACTTTTGCTAATGCTGCGGAAATATCCTGGGGAACACCTAACAGGTAGGTCTTATAGAAATAACCAACCAAAGGATCGGCGACAATATTAAAAAGCATTCCACAGGAGGAAGCCAGGATGGTTACACCTAAAACATATTTGGGTTTATGGGGGTTGCTCAGTTTGAAAATAGTGTGGGCTACAAAACCTACAATCAAACCAATGCAAAGCTTTAACAAAAAAGTCTTGGGTGCGCTGGTTACATAGGAAGTGGTCAGGTCTGCCAAAGTCATGCCGACGGCACCGGCAAGACCGCCCCAGTAGCCGCCAAGTAAAAGTGCCGCCAATACGCAGAATACATTTCCGAGATGAAAGGCGGTTTTTTCGGGACCCACCGGAATATCAAATTTAAAAAACGTAAAGCCGATGTAGCAAAGCGCTGCCAACAGGCCGGCTTGAGCCAGTCTTTGTAACTTATCACGGGCAGATAAGGTAAGCGTGCCGCAAACGGCATTGTAGATTCCTTTTGCCATAAGCAGAATGCTGAAAAATACAAGGGTAAGCCCGTAAGCATAGGGTTTTTGCAAAGCCAATTTTTCGGCACTGTCGGTGACCTCTAAAGACAGTATGTAGGAATTATGATACTGATAGAAACTGAAAATAATTCCCACAATCAATAACACGGCACTGATAATAATTAATGAATAACTTTTCTTTCTTTTCATAATTGTCCTCCTCGTTACAATCACATTATACTCAATAGTGGCACTATCGAAAGTGCCAAAATATATTTTTTTTACCATGCCAGTTTGCAAACAGAGTTTATATATATTTTAGAAAGGAACTTAGGGTTAAGGTAGACAAACGATTTAAAAAAGCATATCATATAGATTATTGAGCGGTTACTTTATATAACCGAGACAGAAAGCAGAATAAAAAGGAGGATGAAAATGAAGAGATATTATAAGTACATAAAACCTTATCTTCCCTATTTTATCATAGGTCCCATTCTGATGATTGTGGAAGTAATAGGAGAAGTGCTTATGCCTTATTTAATGGCACTCATCATCAATAATGGTGTGGCGGAAAAGAATATCCCTTACATAGTGTCCATCGGTGGTGTTATGGTGATAACGGCACTGTTGATGATGTTGGGAGGAATTGGCGGCGCCTATTTTGCGGCGAAGGCTTCCGTAAATTTTGCGACAGATTTAAGAAGCGATGTATTTGCGAAAGTACAGAAATTTTCTTTTGCAAATATTGACAGTTTCAGCACCGGTTCACTGGTAACAAGGCTGACAAACGATATAACCCAGATGCAGAATATGGTTAACATGTGCCTGCGAATGATGCTTCGTGCACCGGGTATGATGATTGGTGCCATTATCATGGCATTCATGATGAATGCAAAACTTGCGCTGGTAATCCTGATTGTGATGCCGGTTCTTACGGTGGCAATTTTGATTATCATTAAAGTTGCATTTCCTAAATTTGAAAAATTGCAGAAGAAACTGGATACTTTGAACTCAACGATTCAGGAGGCCCTTACCAATGTGCGCGTCATTAAGTCCTTTGTGAGAGGGGACTATGAGGAGAAGCGTTTTGCAGAGGCAAACGAAGATTTGAAGGAAACCAGTATGAGTGCGTTCAAGGTGGTCATTATCCAGATGCCCATCATGTCACTTGCAATGAACATTACCACATTGGCAGTTGTTTGGTTCGGCGGTCAGCAGATTATTGCCGGAACCATGCCGGTAGGCGATTTGACTTCTTTTACTTCTTATATAGTGCAGGTGCTCATGTCCCTGATGATGCTGGCCATGATTTTACTGCAAAGCTCCCGTGCCCTTGCTTCCGCAAAGCGTATTACCCAGGTGCTGGATACGGAAATTGATCTGACAGATGAAAACGCTACCTGTAAAGAGAAAAAGGTGGAAGAGGGAAGAATTGAATTTAAAGAGGTCGGTTTCCGCTATTATAAGGACAGTCAGGAAAAGGTTCTGGATTCCATTAATCTTACCATAGCACCGGGGCAGACGGTAGGCATTATCGGGTCCACCGGTTGCGGCAAAACAACCTTGGTGCAGATGATTCCCAGACTGTATGATGTGGACGAAGGCCGGGTTTTGGTAGATGGGGTTGACGTCAAAGAGTATTCCCTGAGGAATCTGCGTGAAGGTGTGGGTATGGTACTGCAAAAGAATGTGCTTTTCTCCGGTACCATCCTGGAAAATCTGCAGTGGGGCGACGAAGAGGCTTACTTGGAGGAAGTAAGGGAAGCGGCACAATCCGCGCAGGCAGATCCCTTTGTAGTAGCTTTCCCGGAGGGGTATGAAACAGAACTGGGACAGGGCGGAGTCAATGTGTCCGGCGGACAAAAGCAGAGACTTTGTATTGCGAGAGCGTTGCTGAAAAAGCCTAAGATTTTGATTTTGGATGATTCCACCAGCGCGGTAGATACTGCAACGGAAGCAAAAATCCGCGAGGCTTTTGCGACAACCTTGAAAGACACAACCAAAATTATTATTGCCCAGAGAATCACTTCTGTTATGGAAGCAGACCAGATTATTGTTATGGATGAAGGTCAGATTGTGGGTCAGGGCAATCATGATACATTGCTGGCGCAGTGTGAAGCGTATCAGGAGATTTATGCCTCCCAGATGGAAAGTAAAAAGGAGGTGGGTGCGTAATGGAACAGGAAAGAATGGAACGATTGCAAAAGAAATATGCACCCAAACAGGGATCGGAGCAGAGTAAGGCTCCCGGGGCAAAAGGACCGGGGTCCAACAGAGGTCCGGGAGGTCCGGGCAGACAGGGAATGCCCGGCGGCAAACCGAAAAACATGAAGAAAACAATCGGCCGCCTGTTCGGGTATATCAGCGATGATACGCCGAAACTGGTAATTGTTTTTTTCTGTGTGATAGCAAATACCGTTGCCTCTTTGGCAGGTTCTTATATGCTCAGACCGATTATTAACAATATTACGGATGGTGCAGGCGTAGAAGCTCTGGCAAAAGGACTGATTACGATGGCGTGTATTTATCTGGTGGCGGTAGTGTGCCAGTACGCCCAGCAGCGCATTATGATAGGAGTTTCCCAAAAGGCTTTGCAGAAATTGCGTAATGATTTGTTTGAAAAGGTGCAGAAGCTGCCGGTACGTTTTTATGACACCCATAACCACGGCGATATTATGAGCCGTTTTACCAACGATGTGGATGTGGTGGGTGAATTGCTGAATAGCACTGTGGTACAGCTTATATCCGGTGTCATCAGCCTTGTGGGTACGTTGTCATTGATGATTTATACCAATGTTTGGCTGACCATTATCACGATTGTGATGATTCCGTTGATGCTTCAGGCAGGAAAATGGGTGGCAGGACACAGCCGTAAGTATTACAAAGCCCAGCAGGCAGCCATCGGTGCCTTGAACGGTTTTGTGGAAGAAACGGTGTCGGGCCAAAAGGTGGTAAAGGTATTCTGCCATGAAGATGT
>CAYRLN010000054.1:0-2987 GCA_964425065.1 uncultured Lachnospiraceae bacterium
CCGGTCTCTGAGCGGGTGCGCCTGCCGGTCTCTGGGCGGGTGCGCCTGCCGGTCTCTGGGCGGGTGCGCCTGCCGGTCTCTGGGCAGGAGTGCCTGCCGGTCTCTGGGCGGGTGTACCTGCCGGTCTCTGGGCGGGTGTGCCTGCCGGTCTCTGGCTAGGTGTGCCTGCCGGTCTCTGGGCGGGTGCGCCTGCCGGTCTTTGTCCCTGGCTGCCTGCCGGTCTCTGGGTAGGTGTGCCTGCCGGTCTCTGACCCTTGCCGCCTGCCGGTCTTTGACCCTGTGAAACCGGTCTTCTCGCCGGTGCAGGTTCTTCCTTCATACCCAAAATCTCTTCCATAATGAGATCTTTGAATCGGAATACAACGAATGCAACCGCCAGCAATACTACAATCAGAACAATGACAAGAATCACAATTGCCGCTTTCTGGCCGCTGATTGTTCCGTTTGCTGCTTCTAATTTAGTTGCGTTTTCTTTGGAAATTTGAATCAAATCATTTACACTGTAATATTTGCCACTGGCGTTTTCCACCAGCATCCATTTCTCATCTACCTTGACGGTATCCCAATCTTTGCTTGTCTCTACCGTAGGTTCATCTTCCACCGGCTCCTGTACATCGGGCTCTTCCGGCTCTGTGGAGGGCTCCGGCTGTTCCGGTTCCACCGAAGGTTCCGTGTATACAGTCAGACTGCCTGCCGGATCTACATAGTCCGAACGGATAAAACCTGTCACTTCTTTGTTATTGGAAATGAAAGTTACCTGATACCATACTTTATCATCACTGCCCGTTGCCTGACCGATAATCGTCAGAACATCACCTTTGTTAACCGAAGAAACCTTTTCTTTGTCAGAACCGGCACCTGCTCTGATGTTTACTGTCTTACCGATTACCGTTCCGCTTACAGGATTGAGTTTTGTCACTCCCGAAGTCTGGGTTGTCGTCGTATTGTTATTTGTAGTGGTGTTGCTCACAGTTCCCACTTCTCCATCCACGGATACCAAATCGGAACGCACATAGCCTTCCAAGCCGTTTCCAAATACAATGAGGTACCAAATTTTGCCGTCTGTACCTGTCGTCTGACCCTTTACCACGAAAGTATCATTCTTAAGCAGGCCACCTACTGCGTCACTGTTTTTATCTGCATCTTTTCTTACATTTGCAGAGGTTGCCGTAACCTTACCGGTAGCATCTGCCTGTACCTGCAAGGAGAAACTTCCTGCGAACAAAGTAACTGCCATCACCATAGCCGCCATAAGTGCGACAAATCTGCCAAAACCGCTTTTGTTTTTCATAGTCTTCTTCATCCTTCCCTTACCAGTCTTTTTTAAATCGTTTTTCGCCGCTTTCCCCGGCTTTTCCCATACCTACCACAACAGTATCTTTGTTTCTCTGGGCACGAAGTCGTGCTTCCACACCTTGGTGGTATTTTATTTCACACTCCGGACAAAACCGTCCGATCCGGATTTGCTTATCACACAGTTCGCAACGCAGAAATACCTTGGAATCCGGTGCAATGGCAATCCGCTCTTCACGCAATAGTTGCCGGATTGTCCGTTGCGGCACGCCGGTTCCCTTTTCCACTTCCCAAGCGGTAGCGCCTTTGTGCTTCTCAATAAACAGCCGGACTTTTCCGTAATCGTCATATTCCACTGCGTCACATTCTTCGCAATGATACTCTCCAACCCCTTTAAATACCATTACTCCACCGCATTTTAGGCAGTTTCTTGGTCTGTTGTAGCTATCAATTGTCAATTGCTCCATAGACCTACCCCCTTTTCATTTATGCTTCGTCGATAGCCTTTCCGATATCGCCGCGCATATATTTATTTTCAAAGGAAATCCATTCTGTGGCTTTATATGCATTGGCACGTGCCTCCTTCAGGGTTGCGCCTTTGGCTGTAATACCAAGAACACGTCCTCCGTTTGTCACAATGCCTTCCCCGGTTTGTTTTGTTCCCGCATGGAAACAATAATAACCGTCTTTGACCTCAAAATTTTCAAAACCGGTAATCAGCTTACCTTTTTCATATGCAAGAGGGTATCCGTCAGAAGCCAATACCACGCAAACCGCAGCGTTGTCCTCAAACTGAAGATCTACCTCATCCAGTTTACCGTCGATACAAGCCTCCATCACCTCGATGATATCATTTTTCATGCGGGGCAGTACCACCTGCGCTTCCGGGTCTCCGAATCTTGCATTGTACTCCAGCACTCTGGGTCCTTTTGGTGTCAGCATAAGTCCAAAGAAAATGATTCCTTTAAACTCGCGTCCTTCTGCTGCCATGGCATCCACCGTTGCCTGATAAATATATTTCTTACAAAAATCATCCACTTCCTCTGTATAGAACGGGCTGGGGGAGAAGGTTCCCATACCACCGGTATTCAGTCCCTGATCTCCATCCTTCGCACGTTTATGATCCTGAGCGGAAGTCATGGTTTTAATTGTCTTTCCATCCACAAAAGAAAGTACGGAAACTTCGCGTCCGGTCATGAATTCTTCAATAACCATTCTGTTTCCTGCGGTTCCAAACTGCTTATCCAGCATGATGGATTTTACGCCTTCTTTTGCTTCTTCCAACGTATTACAAATCAGAACGCCCTTGCCAAGAGCAAGTCCGTCTGCTTTTAAAACAATAGGGAATTCCGACTTTTCCAGATAAGCGATGGCTTCATCCGGATTGTCAAAGTTTTCATACGCAGCCGTCGGAATATTGTACTTTTTCATCAAATCCTTGGAAAAAGCCTTGCTTCCTTCCAAAATAGCGGCATTTTTGCGGGGACCGAAGGCTCTGATTCCTTCTTTCTCCAGCTTGTCAACCAATCCGCCAACCAAAGGGTCGTCCATACCTACGATTGTGAGGTCAATTTCCTTTTCTTTGGCAAATGCTACGATTTTGTCAAATTCCATGGCACCGATAGGTGCGCACTCTGCAATCTGTGCAATTCCGGCATTACCGGGTACACAGTAAATTTTTTCTACCTTTGGGC
>CAYRLN010000054.1:2997-7925 GCA_964425065.1 uncultured Lachnospiraceae bacterium
TTGCTACGCTGGTAGCAATGGCATGCTCTCTGCCGCCTCCGCCTACAATCAAAACCTTCATTTTTGTTCTCCATTCTGCCATCTTCGGTTTTTATTATTTACGAACTACTTTTCCGTCCGCTACGGCTATTCTTCCGTTTGCGAAATCATCGATTGCCTGCGGAAGCAAAATCCACTCCGCCTGCTCCATGACACGCCTTTGCAAAACTTCAGCCGTATCACCGTCTTCCACATAAACAGCCTTCTGTGCGATAATAGGCCCCTCGTCCATACCGTCATTTACAAAATGAACCGTTGCACCGGTCACCTTCACGCCTCTTTCCAGCACTTTTTCATGAACCTTAAGTCCATAATAGCCTACGCCGCAAAAAGAAGGAATCAGGGACGGATGAATATTGATAATACGGTTTCCGTACTCTTTTACCATTGCAGGAGGAATGGTTACCAAAAACCCTGCCAGTACAATCAAATCCGGTTTCAGCTCATTCACTTTGGCAAGAAATGCCTCGTGAAACAAATCCCTGTTTTCAAAATCTTTGGGAGAAATGCAGATATCGGGTATGCCGTGATTTCTTGCCCTCTCCAAAGATTTTACATTTTTATTGTTGCTGATAACGCCCACCAGTTCTACGTTTGTAACCTTACCGGCCTCCACTGCATCAATAATAGCCTGAAGGTTTGTTCCCCCTCCGGACACACACACTACTGTTCTTAACATAATGTTACACCCTTTTCGCCGTTTTCACAGTGACCTACCACATAAGGTACATCTCCCGTAGCCTTGATTGCTTCCACTGTCTTGTCCACGTCTGCAGGGTCCACTGCAAGAATCATACCAAGACCCATGTTGTATGTGTTGTACATCATTGCTTCCGTGATATTTCCTGTCTTCTGAAGCAGTTTGAAGATAGCAGGCACTTCATAGCTGTCCTTCTTCACAACTGCGCGGATGCCTTCGGGAAGCATTCTGGGAATATTCTCATCAAATCCACCGCCTGTGATGTGGCTGCAGCCTTTGATTGTTACACCTGCATCCTTAACAGATTTCAGGGCTTTTACATAAATTCTTGTAGGAGCGATAAGTGCTTCGCCAAGAGTCGTTCCCAGTTCGTCATAGTATGTATTCAGGCTCTCCGTTGTCATCTCAAATACTTTGCGCACCAGGGAAAATCCGTTGGAATGAACACCGGTGGAAGCGATACCTACGAGGACATCGCCGTCTTTAATATTTTCGCCGGTAATCATATCTTTTTTATCTACTACACCAACTGCAAAACCTGCCAAATCATACTCATCCTCAGGCATAAGTCCGGGATGTTCCGCTGTCTCACCACCGATCAGGGCGCAGCCGGACTGCTTACAGCCTTCTGCCACACCGGAAACGATAGTTGCAATTTTCTCGGGATAGTTTTTACCACATGCAATGTAATCCAGGAAGAATAAGGGTTCACCGCCTGCGCAGGCAACGTCATTTACACACATCGCAACCGCATCAATACCGATGGTATCATGTTTATCCATAAGGAAAGCCAGTTTCACCTTTGTTCCGCAGCCGTCTGTACCGGACAGCAAAACAGGATCTTCCATATCCTTGAATGCATTCATGGAAAATCCGCCGGAAAATCCGCCAAGACCACCAAGAACCTCAGGTCTCATAGTCTCTTTTACATGCTTTTTCATCAATTCCACTGATTTGTAACCAGCTTCAATATCAACTCCAGCCTTCTTGTAATCCATTTTTATTATCTCCTATTTCTCCATGTATTTTTTATAGCCGACTTCCTGCAGTTTCACATCTTTTGCCTGTACCTGCTCTTTCAGGTTCTTGCTATAATCTTTCAATTTCTGTAAAAGTGCCTCATCCGATGTGGCAAGGATTTTTGCTGCCAAAAGGCCTGCATTTGCACCACCGTTAATTGCCACTGTGGCAACCGGGATACCGGAAGGCATCTGTACGATGGAGTACAGGGAATCTCTTCCTCCCAAGGATGTGGTGTGCATCGGGATTCCGATAACGGGCATCGGGAAAATTGCCGCGCACATACCGGGCAGATGGGCTGCCATTCCTGCACCTGCAATAATCACTTTGAATCCTTTTTCTTCCGCACTCTTTGCGTAATCAAAGAATACATCCGGTTCTCTGTGAGCAGAAATAATTGTCATCTCATAAGAGATACCCAGCTCTTCCAAAATGTCTGCGGCTTTCGCCATGATGGGCATATCCGAATCGCTACCCATTACAATACCAACTTGTGCCATTGTCTTGCTCCTCCAATTTTTTTCATAATACGACAATCTTAATTCTAGTTTACTAAAATTTTTTTGGGGGTGCAATCATTTCTTCTCATTAAAATGCGTTTTCCATGGATTGCACAAATTTTGCCCTTATTCCTCAAAAGGCTTGTTCAATTCTTCGCATCCGGGAAGCACAAAACGGCCCTTTTCAATAATCATCACCCTGCTGCCGTCCTTTTTCACTGCGGCGAGTTCACCGAGTTCGTCATAGGGAATGGTAATGTCGGTATGACAATTGTAATATGCTTTGGCTCCGGGCTCGTTTCTCTTTGCGGAAACCTCATTTTCCCTTGCCACGATTTTCTTTCCATCGGGATTATAGGTAATCATATCTTCCTCGTGGGAATAGCAGGTATCACCCACTGCAAAATGGGGGCCCATCTTCTCCGCAATCAGAATGGGTAACTTCGCCGCCATGTCATATTTCTGTGCAGCCACATAGGCGGTGGTATTGGTACCGATGGCAAACTCACCAAGGGGCAACGTATCCTGATGGTACATCAGGTTGTCCTTAATGAATTTCCGATTTTCTTCCTCATTTTCAAAGTTCGCGCAGGAATAGTCCGCAATCATGCCATCTTTGAAGGTAATCGCCAAATCTTTATATTCCAGTTCGTGCAGGAATACCTTGCTCACATGAAGCACACCGTTTGTGCCGGTGAGTTTAGGAGAAGTGAACACCTCACCTACAGGAATATTCACATCCGCCACACAGTTTTCAAAAATGGTCTCCGTTGCAGGATCTTTCATTTCGTACATTGCCACTCTTAAATCGGTACGATTGCCGTTCATACCTTTTATGGTAACATACTCTGCCTCATCCAAAACATCGATAATATTCTGCTGAATTCTCTGGTAAAGTTTGTAATCAAGGGTGTTAATGCGTACCACTTCATCAAAGATTTCTTCAAACTGCTCACCGATTTCCGGAACGGGGAAAGCGATGATGGTAAAGCTTCTCTCCTCCGGTTTGATGTACTGCATCTGAATCTGACGGTTTGCTGTCATGAATTCCACGCTGAGCTGCTGCTGTTTCTCGCTAAGGGAACAGGCCTCCGGTTTTGACTTGGGTGAAAAAGGCTCCTCGCCAAACACCTCTACCACTGCCGGGCCGGCATAACCGCCCGCCAACTCTTTCACTTCTTCAAAAGCGGTTTTCAGCACTTCCAGTTTCCGGTTCACAAGTGCCTTGTCCAAAACAAGCGCCTGGTCGTCTTTATGGTCATAACCGTACTGCCTGTTGGGATTGGCTCCTGTATAGGCTCCCTTGCCGGGAATAACGGTATCTAAACCTATCTTTTCAAAATTTTGGATGGCTTTGCGGATCATGCGCTCAAACCCCAGCTGATAATAGACTCCCGCAGAAGTTTTCTTGCTCAAATCTTTACCGGTTGCCGCAAAACCGATGCGGTATCCTTCCGTGTAAGTGTCTGCCATCAGGGCAATCTTCTCTTCCGGCAATTGATTCATATACTTTGCCGTGCGAAGTTCGTTCTCCGTCACGTAAACACCGTAGCGATACAAATAACGTAAATCCGTCAAATCACTGTTCTTCACGATTTCCAGAGCGCGGCAGGCCTGAGAGTCAACCATCTGCTGCACGCTCTTTTCGGTAAGCACATCCGCATAATCACTGGTAAACCAATAGTAAATCTGTCTGATTGTTTCTGTTTCGGGAAGACTTTGCAGCTCCTCCCACTGTCCGGTGAATGCATGGTATATCTCGATAAACAATTCCGCATAAATGACCAGACATTCCAAATCCTGACTGTACGCATGTCCAATCATTTTACGCATTTCACAATATACGGCACAGAGAATGCGTCCCATTTCTTCGCCGAACTGTTTTACCGCAAAGGCCGGATCAAGGAAACTTTCTCCGTAGTTTTCGGGAAGCACCTCTGTAAAAAGCGCCCGGTTTCTCTCCTGCAGTTCTTCCAAAGAGGCATTGTCAAGACCGCCCCCCTCAATCCATTCATATTCTTCACACATCTGCTTTACAAATGCTGCAACCGCGTGAAAATAACTTTCATATTCTTTTTCTGCAAAGTCCTCTGTGACAATCTCTCCCACTCTGTCTTTTGCCAGTTCATAACGTTCTCTCAAAAAACCAATATCCAAATCCTGCATAATCTACTCCTAAGTTTATTTGTCTTACACTTGCCTGCTTCCGGTTTTATCCGCCCCGGCTTATCCGTTCATTCCTGCATAGACAAGGAATCCGACTCCAATTAAGGAAACCAGATTCAAAATAATCCCCAAGGTGGGAAACAGTTTGTAATAATTTTTCTCCAATACCGTAATAACACCAAGCACCAGTCCGACTAAAGACATTATCATTGAAAGCAATCCCGTCAGTCCATAAGAAATAGGTGCGTCCCCTCTTTGCATAAACGACAGGTGAATCACTGCAAACAGCGACAATATCGTAATCACTCCCAATATAGTCGCCATGATTGCCCGATTGGACTGGCGTTTATTTGTAAAAATATAACCGCTTCTCTTTTTCATCACGTCCGCCTCCGGTGTTCTAAAACGCACTAAGTGGGCATCCTCTGTCCGTGCAAAGCCGGATAGGAACATGCCCACTCTTCTCATTAGAATAAAATTTTCGATTTGTCTGACAAAAGTTT
>CAYRLN010000055.1:0-7788 GCA_964425065.1 uncultured Lachnospiraceae bacterium
GACTATCACAAAAGAATATATAGAGGGAACCGGCGGTCCTTTGATTGAAATCAGAACAAACTATTTGCCGGATAAAGATATGTAAATACAATTCGAAGAAAGGTTTTTAATATGCATAACGAGCTTTTTTCCATAGGACCTGTTACAATTTATGGTTATGGTCTGATGATTGCCATTGGAATTTTGGCAGCTTATTTAAATACGGAGCGTCTGGCTAAGAAAGCAGGATTGGACCCGGAGCCGGTATTTGGAATTTTGATAGTCGGAGTCGGCTTGGGCCTTGTTGGGGCAAAACTGTTATATTACATCACCATTATTGATAAAATCATTGAAAACCCTAAGTTGCTTTTGGATTTCGGAAGCGGTTTTGTCGTATATGGCGGTGTTATTCTCGGCATCCTATCGGCGGCGTTTTATTGTAGAAAAAAAGGACTGCCTTTTCTGAGGTATCTGGACTGTGCGGCACCTTCTATTGCATTGGCGCAGGGATTTGGACGTATCGGTTGCTTCCTTGCAGGTTGCTGCTATGGAATGAAAATGGATTGTCCTATATCCATCACCTTTACGGATTCGTCATATGCACCTAATAATGTGCCCTTGTTTCCTACACAGCTGGTATCCAGCGCTTTTAATTTTGTTCATTTCTTTGTGTTGTGTCTTTTGTTTAAAAAGAATAAGAAACCCGGAAAGATTGGGGCGTTTTACCTTATATTCTATAGCATCGGCCGTTTCGTTATAGAATTTTTCCGCGGCGACATCGGACGCGGAAACGTGGGAGCGTTATCTACTTCCCAATTTATTTCCATATTTGTGGCTATTGCCGGAGTGGTTCTGGCGGTATGGCTTAGCAAAAAAAAGGAAAAAACATCCGAAGAAGATTAAAATGTGGTCCTTTGCAGCATAAACTGTAATAAAAACCAAAGGTCATAATTATGGATTGCAAGGAAAAGATACTGTCAGAAGATTATGCGGAGCTGATTTTGGATTTCCCCGTGGGGGAGGTTCCGGTTCCGGAGACTGCAGCCGGAGAGTTCTGCACAATTCCGGTTACCGCAGAACAACAGGTGGTGTACTCGCGAAGAGAGACAGGAAAAATACCGGATTTAGATGATTATGCTTATCGGTTCATGCCGAAACTATACGGGCTTATGCAGAATGATTTTGATTCTGTAAGTCTGGAGAAAAGTGGAATTATTTCCGTACAAAGACAACCCCTTTCCCTAACGGGACAAGGGGTTGTTTTAGCGTTCGTGGATACCGGAATTGATTATCGCAATGCGGTGTTTCGAAGGGAGGATGGAAGCAGCCGCATACTGGCTTTGTGGGATCAGACGATTCAGACCGGTACGCCGCCGGAAGGCTTTTTTTATGGAAGCGAGTACCTTAGAGAGGATATTAACCGCGCGCTTGAATCGGAAAATCCCTATGAAACAGTACCCAGCAGGGATGAAAACGGTCACGGGACAGCCATGGCAAGTGTGGCGGCGGGAAGCGTCCTTGGAGGTGGACGGGAGTTTCGGGGAGCGGCTCCGGATGCGGATATTGTGGTTGTGAAACTAAAAGAGTGTAAAACCTATTTGAGGGACTATTATTTGATTTCCGATGAGCCGGCTTATAGTGAGACTGATGTGATGTTGGGAGTAAAATACATTCAGCAATTTTTGGTCTCCTTTGAAAGACCGGTGGTTTTATGTCTGGGAATCGGCACAAATTGGGGGGACCATACCGGTGCATCGCCTTTGGCGCGGTATTTGTCGGCGCTTGCCGCAAGGCGGAGTATGGAGATTGTGATATGCGGCGGTAATGAGGGAAATGCGGGACATCATTATCGGGGAAGACTGGAGCCGGGAAACAGGGGGATGAATTATAGAGATGTGGAAATCCGCGTGGGGGATGGAGCAAGGGGGATTTTCTTGGAATTTTGGGGGAATGTACCGGATGCTTATGCGGTAGAAATCCGTTCTCCGGGGGGTGAGACCCTTTCCGGAGCAAATCCGAATTTCGGACAAAGCATAGCATATCAATTTGTTTATGAGCGGACGAAAATAGAAATTTACAACGTGCAGGTAGAAAGTAACGCAGGAGAGCAGTTGATTTTGATGCGGTTTACCCTTCCCACAGCAGGAATATGGAGAGTACGGGTATCGGGGGCGAGGGAAATCCAAAACGGGACGTTTCACATGTGGCTTCCGATTACCCGGTTTTTAACCACGGACATTTATTTTCCGGAGTCCACACCGGAGGTGACACTGACCGAACCCTCCAATGGGGTAAATGTCATTACGGTATCCACTTATAATGATGAAAATAACAGTTTTTATATAGCATCGGGAAGAGGACTTACCAGGAACGGCCGGATAAAACCGGATTTGGCGGCACCGGGAGTCAGCGTGTCGACGGTGCGGGGAGATTATACGGGAAGCAGCATTGCCGCAGCGATTTGCGCAGGGGCGATAGCACAATTTATGCAGTGGGCTGTGGTGGAAGAAAACAGAGTTTTTGTCACAAGTCTTGATGTGAGAAATTATCTGATCCGCGGGGCTGCGAGGGAGGCGGATATTGTTTATCCCGATAAAATGTGGGGTTATGGAAGACTGGATATAGAGGGAACCTTTGATGCCATTGCCGGGGTGTAAAAAACGAGTGCCGTTATCGGCACTCGCTTACAAATTGATCCAGTACATCAAAATAATTTTCAAAAGTTTTCCGGCAACATGCGGGGTCATTGATTGTGATGCCGGGAATACGCAGTCCGATTAAGGAGAAGCCCATGGCCATACGGTGGTCTTCGTAAGTATCCACCGCCCCTGCTTTTGGAACACCGGGGTAAATGGTAACGCTGTCTGCCTCTTCATCACATTTAATCCCCAATTTGCCAAGCTCGGTGACAATGGCATGAAGACGGTCACTTTCCTGAAAACGGATGTGCCCGATGCCGGTAATGGTGGTAGGACTGTCGGCAAAGGGGGCTATGGCAGCCAAGGTAATGGCCTGGTCTGAGAAAGAAGACATATCCACTGTGATGCCTTTGAGTTTCCTGTTTGCCGGTCCTGTAATGCACAAACCATCCGGAGTATCGGTCAGAGTACAGCCCATCTGTACCAATAAATCTAAGAAACGGATGTCACCTTGCATGGAATCGGAAGTTACATGTTTCACTGTGACAGATATGCCTAAAAGGGCGGCTGCACCGTAAAAATAGCAAGCCGCGGATATGTCAGGTTCGATCTGATAATCCAAAGCCTTGTAAGCTTGCCCGCTGACGGTTTTGTAAGAAGTGTTTCCTTCGTTACAGGAACCTTTGCCGGTATGAACACCGAACTGTTCCATCATCTTTGTGGTCATGTCAATATAAGCCATTCCGTGGGTGCCGAGAACTTCAATGTTCATATCCTGTTTCGAAAGACAGGAAGCAATGAGCAGGGCGCTTAAAAACTGGCTGCTGTTGCCGATGTCAACACTTACGGAATTGCAGCGAAATCCCCCGGCTTTCAAGGTAAAAGGAAAACAGTCCTCTTTTTCGTGGCAAGTGATTTCACAGCCGAGCGTTTCCAGGGCACGGATAAGGGGCCCCATGGGTCTGCGGCGCATTTGCTCCGAAGCATCAAGGTGCCAGGTTCCGGGCGTGATTCCCAGATAGGCGGTTAAAAATCGGGCGGCGGTACCTGCACTGCCTACATAGATGGAGGCTTCCTCGGTGGGAACCAAACCGCCAAGTCCTGTGACAGTGATTTCTGCCTTTTCTTCATCTACCTTTGTTTCAAAACCTAAGGTTTGGATGCATTTCAGGAAATGTCGGGAGTCATCACTGAAGAGACACCCCCGGAGAATGCTGGTTCCCTCTGCCAGGGTAGCCAAAAGTAAGGCACGGTTGGTAATACTCTTAGAACCCGGAACGGAAACGGTAATATGCGTATTGTCTGTTACATTTAAGATGCAGGGGATATCCCTTGTAGTAGTATGGTTGGTCATATAGTAATCCTTTAGGAATAAAGTTAAGCGTCGGGTTGCATGGTGCGGATGTCATAAATAATTTTGACATAGTCATGAAGATGTTTGTTGCTTTCGTGGAATTTTTTGATTACACGTTCAGCAACCATTTTCCCGTTTTCGTAATCCACATCCATGAAAATCATCATATACTGACAGTTGCTGTATTGCGTTCCTGTATCCACAAAACGGAGGGAGTCGATTAACGATTTTTCCCATAAAACCATGATTTCGTCCATGGTAGGACCGGTTTGCCTGTTGGCAATTTGCATGGTAAAAAGAACAATTTGGACCTGTTGTTTTTTACGGGCCACACATCTGGATACAAAATCGTAGATATACTTAAATTCATCGTAAGCCACGTGGAAGGCCCCTTTTTTGTCGCTTAGTCCTTGCTCAATCATGTTGTTTACATATTCCAAATCCGCGATAACACTCACTTCCTCCAGCTTCTCTGCGTGGTCGGAAAAGAAATGGTAAGCGTTTTTCCCGTTATTCTTAACGAAATAAAGGGCGCTGTCTGCGTTATTATAAAGAACGTTAAATTCGCTGCCGGGCCCGGCAATGGTGATACCGATGGACACGGAAACAATTCCGCCATAACCCATGGAACTCATTTGTTTTGCAAAAGATCTGATAATATTTTCCGCTTTTTTGGCGGCGGTATCTCTTTCCTCCAGTTTGGGATAGAAGGTTACAAATTCGTCACCGGCCAACCTGCAGACAATGTCCCCTTCGCGGGCGTGACTCTTTAGTATTTCGGCAAAACACTGTAAAACTTTGTCACCTACGATATGACCGAAGGAATCATTGATGCGTTTGAAATTGTCCATGTCAATCATAAACAGTGTGCCGGTTCCGTTATTTGCCAGATAATCACTCAGTCGCGCTGTGAGATAGTCACGATTATGTAGTTTGGTCAATGTATCCGTTTGTGATTTTATTGTTGCCCGCTCCATTTGGAGAGCTTGATTCTCCAACTGTTGCTCTAAATTCTTACGCAGATCGTAGATTTCCAAAATTCTGCTGATTCGCATGTTCATCACAAGAGGCAAAAAAGGTTTGGTAATAAAGTCGTCTGCACCCCATGACAGGCACTCAACCTCAAGCCCGGGATCGGAATTTGCGGTTAGAAAAATAATGGGTATTTGTTTCCATGCATCCTGTTCTTTGATTTTGCAGGCGACTTCTTTACCGCTCATTCCGGGCATTTCAACATCCATCAAAATCAAATCAACGGAGTTATTCTTCAGAAAGTCCAGTGCATCCGCGCCGGAATTGACGATAAAGATTTCATAATCTTTTGAAAGCGTCTGTTTGGTTACGACGCAATTCATAATATTATCATCTACCAGAAGAAGACGTTTCATGGTTACCTCCTAAATTGTTTTGTTGAATGTGTGAACATGATTAGTATATGCGTTTCGACGTCGGGTTTCAAGAGCGTTTCGGAATTTAAATGTTTTCTTTGATACGGATATCCACTGCTACATAATGGTACTCTTTTTCCGGGAGAATGCCCGTAGTCAGATATTCAAACAAAATTTCCAAGGGTTTACTGCCCTGGGTACGGGGCTGCTGGCAGATGGTGGCGGCGATGATGCCGTCCTCCACCAATTCCTTTGTGGTGGGAACTTTGTCAAAAGCCAATATGGTAATCTTTTTCTCACGGTGAAGGTTCAAAACAGCACGGCAACCACCGTACACACCCCCTGCCGCAAAAAACAGGGCGTTGATTTCGGGGAACTTACGGAGCAGTTCCAGCGTTTGGTCATAACTTTCAAAATCATCATCGTTGTTTACAACGGTTCCCGTAATATGTATGTTTGGATAATCCCTTTTAATTTTGTTTTTGAAACCGGCAATACGTTCGGTGTGACACAGAATGTTGGGGGAACCGGAGACGATTCCCAAATTCACATCCCCGTAGGTTAAAAGGCGCATCAGTCCTGCGGCAGTTTCCCCGCTTTTGGTATAATTGCTTCCGACATATGCGATGCGGCTGGAATTTTCAATGTCCGTGTTCAGGGTGACGGTGGGAATTCCCTTTTGCCAGAGCTCGTTTATTTTGTCGCTTATTTTTATGTCATTGTAAGGAGCAATGGCCAGTCCGCTGATGTCGTCTATCTCTACCAGGTCATCGATGGCCTTCATTTGCTCATCCGCATCATAGCGTACCTGGCGGATAATTACGGAGCAATTGTATTCTGCCAGCTCGTCCGCTTTATTTTTTACTCCTTTTAAAACATCTTCAAAGAAAGGGTTGTTCTGTGAAAAAAGGATAACGCCTAATTTTAAGTTCTTCTTTTGGGCTGCGAGTACCAGACCGGCCCTGTTGGGACGGTAGTCAAGGGCTTTGACGATTTCCCGTATTTTTTCTTCGGTGGCAGGATTGACGGCACCGCGGTTGTTGAGGACTCTGTCTACGGTACCCCGTGATACACCGGCCAACTCTGCAATTTCTTTTATGGTAGCCATTTCAGGTTCCTTTCTTTATCATTCCTTTATACATGATATCTTTATATCACGTTAGCATGAAAATGCGTGAAAGTCAATTTTGTGCGTGCACAAAACGTGCCTGTGCACAAAAACTGTGAAAATGCCTAAAATGATTCTCAAAAAAGGAGGCAAAAACACTGTAAATTGTGGAAAATTACAAAAACAAAAGTTTTTGGATTCAGTTCTTGATTTTCAATAAGAATCATATTATTATGAAGGTAACGTGCACGTGCACATAGGAGGTGGATTATGTTATATATTGGTATTGACCTGGGAACCAGTGCGGTAAAACTGCTTCTCATGAATGAAAAGGGCGAAATCAAAAACATTGTTTCAAAGGAATATCCTTTGTATTTCCCCAATCCGGGTTGGTCTGAGCAGAAGCCGGAAGATTGGTACGAGCAGACCATGGCAGGCCTTAAGGAATTGATTAAGGATGCAGACAAGAGTCAGGTGGCCGGCATCAGTTTTGGCGGACAGATGCATGGGTTGGTTATTCTGGACAAGGATGACAATGTAATTCGTCCCGCTATTTTGTGGAATGACGGACGTACATACGAAGAGTGTGATTACCTGAACAATGTAATCGGAAAAGAAACTCTTTCCAAATATACGGCGAATATTTCCTTTACGGGCTTTACGGCACCCAAGATTCTCTGGGTAAAGAACAAGGAGCCCGAGAATTTTGCAAAGATTGAAAAAATCATGTTGCCCAAGGATTATATCGCATACAAGCTGACAGGCGTACATTGCACGGACGTATCGGACGCTTCCGGTATGCTGGTATTCGATGTACAAAACAGATGCTGGTCCAAAGAGATGTGTGATATCTGTGGTATCACCGAAAAGCAGCTGGCAAAGATTTACGAGAGTTATGAGACGGTGGGAACGGTGCTTCCCGAAATCGCAGCAGAACTTGGTATTCCCGAAAATGTAAAAGTGGCAGCAGGTGCCGGCGATAATGCGGCAGCAGCTGTGGGTACCGGTACTGTGGGTGACGGTATGTGTAATATTTCCCTCGGAACAAGCGGAACCGTATTCATTTCTTCCGAGAAATTCGGCGTAGATAAATATAACGCCCTGCATTCTTTTGCACATGCAGACGGCAGTTATCATCTGATGGGATGTATGCTCAGTGCGGCGTCCTGTAATAAATGGTGGATGGACGACATCATAGGAACGAAGGATTATGCGGCTGAGCAGGCTGACATTACAAAACTGGGTGAAAACCACGTTTACTTCCTGCCTTACCTGATGGGTGAGCGTTCTCCTCACAATAACCCCAACGCAAGAGGTACT
>CAYRLN010000056.1:0-7747 GCA_964425065.1 uncultured Lachnospiraceae bacterium
CCTAAAGTGAGCGATTTAACAGATGGCAGAGGCTAGTATAGTCTCTGCCATTTTTCCGGATTGTGAAAATAGACAGAAGATGAGAATCAGAAAGAATGCAGAAATTGTTTATAGTCATAAGATGCACAATGGAAGTTCAACAGCACTGGCCAAAAGAACAAATAATTTAACCTTCACATAGCCATGCCGACAGAGGAACTGCTGTTGTAATTCTTAAAAATTTATTATTTCCAATTTCCTCCTATTGCGTCCGGATAAATCTATGTTAAGATAATTGTGTAAGAGTTAACTTGATTATTAGGGAGTTTGATATAGATGAAATACAACGAAATAAGGAAACGGAGAAGAAGGCAGAAACGCTATGTTTTAGGATTAGCCATATTATTATCCGGGATGTTGCTTGGATGTGCAGAGGGGAAGGTGCCGGATAAAGTAGAGGATGAAGAGTTTGGTGAAGAGTTTGTGGGTAAAATAAATAAAGAGGAAGATACACCGACAGACATATTTGAGGATAAAAATGAAGGGCAGTTTGTGGATAAGGAAGGTTCTGTAGTGTCAGGAGAAACATCTGCTGAAAGTGGGGAAACAGAGCAGAAGGAAGACACGGAAAGTAACGTAGAAACGGAATCTGAGCCGGAGCCGGAATTGCCGGATCCGGAGCTTGAGGGATATCCTGAACTCAGATACGATAAGGCGGATTGGGGACTGGTTTACGGAGAAAGCGGTGAGCAATCCAGGGGAAATGAAAAGGCAAAGACCTTGGCAGAATATAATGCGTATTACGTAGGCAATGCAGAAGATAAGGTGATTTATCTTACCTTTGACTGCGGCTATGAAAACGGAAACACGGATTTGATTTTGAATGCATTGGCGGAACATGGCGTCACGGCTACCTTCTTTGTGACAGGTCATTTTTTGGAGAAACAACCGGAACTGGTAAAAAGAATGGTAAATGAGGGACATGCTGTGGCCAGCCACAGTTACAATCATCCGGATATCACACAGTTTACCACGAAAGAAGAATTGGCTAAGGAATTAGATTCGGTAAAGAAAAAGTTTAACGAGATAACCGGAACCGAACTGTCTATGTATTTCCGCCCGCCCGAAGGCAAATGTTATGCAAAGGCAATGAAGTGGAGCAAGGACATGGGATACGCCACAATTTTCTGGAGTGTGGCGCATGTGGATTGGAACACCTCAAATCAGCCGGACCCCGAGAAAGCCCTGAAAACGCTGACAAACCGGGTGCATCCGGGCGCAATCGTTCTTCTACATAATACGTCAGATACAAATGGTGAGATTATAAGTGATTTGATTGGGAATTGGAAAGAAATGGGTTATACTTTGGCGCCCTTGTCTGATTTAGTAGGGTATTAAAGTAGTATGAGATTTAAAGAATCCGAATGTCTTTACAGCGTAGCGGTTGATGGACTGCTACGCTATTTTTATACCTATGTTTAATGTTGTCACTTTCCTGTAAGATTCCTGTGATATAGTGTAATTACAGGGGAGGAGGAAGATAATATGATAGAGCTTATTTTTAAAGGAATTAAGAGAAGAAAACAGGAAATCAGATATGTGTCTGTTGTCACTTTTGCGGCAACAGTTTTTATGGTAGGAATCACTTTGTTCCAGAGTGTCATGAACAATTATGTTTTTCAAAATAATCTGCAAATTTACGGGGACTGGGTAGTGTCCTCGGTGGGGCAGAGACTGAAACATCCCTATTTTTTGTCGGAGAGCAGCGTGTATACGGGAATCAGCCTGCGGGATGAGGAAGGCTTTGTGAATCGCATATACATGGGTAAAGTGGACGAAAATTTCACTCAGTTATATGATGAAATCCTTTTTGAAGGCCGGATACCGGAACAGGACAATGAAATTGCCATGGACATTGTGTCGTTGCAGGAGCTTGGATACAATTATGATTTGGATCAGACGATATCAATCAGATACAAGGATTCAGATGGTAACATTCAGACGAAAGATTACCAACTTGTGGGAATCTTAAGATGCTTTGCACAGATATGGAGGACCGAGGGTGGGTATCCTTTAGCCAACTTTTTGGTGACGGAGCAGGAATTTGATAAATTTGGAGGCGCAGATCACATCACTTATTTTTATCAGTTGGATCCTCTTTACAGTGAGATTGATACCTTTGAGTTTGCAAAAAGTTTTACAGAGTCCACAAGTATAACCAATTCAAAGCCCATTGTATGCTACAACAGTTATGTATACGAGAATCGGCTTTGGGGCTCGGCAGAAGTATATAGAAATATAACCCTGGCACTCATGGGCATTGCAGCGTTGGCCATAGGGTATCTGCTGGTGGCATACATGGGAAAAAGAAGGGGGACATATTATAAATATCGATGTATCGGCGCTTCCAAAAGGCAGGTGCGGCAGATGATTTTGGCGGAATGTCTTTATGCCACTGTGCCAGAGATTGCGGTGGGAACGGTATTGGTTTATGGAATTACATATGTGATATGTAAAATCGCAGAGCACAACTATAAAATGGAGGAGATTTTTGCGTTTGACGGTGGATTGTTGGCTGCACAATTGCTTATGTTGTTCGGAATTGTAGTGCTGGGCATACTGGCTGCACAGTTTAGTATCAGCGATAGAAGGCTGGCGGGAAATGTAGGGGGAATCAAACCTTCAAAATATAAAAAACTTAGAAGAATTGCCGGTAAAACAAGCCATCCGGAAAAGACAATATTTAAAAGACAAAATGCAGTGCGTCCCCTGCAGCGTGTGGTGTCAGTTCTTTTCACGGTATTGGTGTGCGGCAGTCTGCTTGTATGTGCGCAAAAAATTGTGGACAGCATTGAGGATAAATTGCAGGCGTACCATGCAAAAAATGACTTTAAATTTGATAAAAGGGAAGAGTATGAATATAGATATGAGAATCGGGAGGAGGATACAGATAAAAGTACGCACAGAAGCGTAATTTTCCGGTTATATGACATGTACGCCGGAGGGGATGAAAACCTGATGGATGGGATTTTCCAGTGTCCGGGCGTGGAAGGTGTAAAGACGGTTTTGTGGGACGGATTTCATTACTTTGAATGGGAAGGGATGGAGGAAAGTCCGGTTTTGGCAATTATGGATAAAAAGGAAGAAAAGGAGGCATTGCAACAACAGCGAGAATTGAAAAATACGCCGCTGAGATACGGCATGGAAATCCAATTTCATGAGGATTTGTCGCCAATACAAGAGATGATGATGGTCTGGAAGGATGAGCAACAGATGGACTGGCAGAAGTTTGCGGCCGGTGAACAGGTTATTGTAATTATCGATAAGCATTTTCAGTCGCCGGAAGACGAAACGAAGTTAATTGAGGTTATAGACGAGACTATAATAGCGGGTGGAGAGATTACTATAAAAAGTGTTTTATCTGATATAGATTTGCCAATAGAAGTAGCAGGGGTGTATTATAGCGAGTTGCCTTACATTGAATTTTACACAAATTCTTATCTGGTAGTTGGTTCTATGGCGTTGGCGGAAAAGATGGCAGATTTGGAAAATAAGGAATTAAAATATAACCACATTATGGTCACTTATGATGGAACTGCCTCTTACCAATCATCCGACAAGCAGCTGGCGCGACTTGCCACGGACAACGGCATGGAATACAGTTCCCAAGCGGAAGAACGCCGTTTGCTTTTGAGAACCATCCTACAAGAGATAAGCATTTACGGAACATTGTTTTTGATGATTCTTATTGCTTATGTTGTGATTCAAAGAAGCATTCTTAAAACCAAAAACAAGTATTGGCAGGCAAAATTACGGGTTCTTAAGCAGATAGGTATGGAGGACAAACATTACTTCAAATTATCCATGGTGGAAGAGTGTAAATCATATCTGTGGTTGTTTGCGGGATTGATTTTGGCATATATTATGTATTTTTATATGGATTATGATTATCAAAAAGATATAGAGGGATCGGCAGTATATGATTATGGCATAGGAAAAATTTTGACCGAGGCATGGGAAATCTCAGCAAGGGAAGTTATATATGATGAGCCTCACCTTTTATATCTGGCAATCGTGCTATTACTTTATGCAGCGCTTATTTTTATGTCGTCCATGGTTTTGAAGCGTTGCATCAGGGAGGGAGAAACAAAATGAGTATTATATTGGAAGCAAAAAATATATCGAAAACTTATAAGTCGGGGGAAATAGAAGTAAAGGCTTTGAAGCCTTCTTCGCTGACCTTCGGGAAAGGGGAATTTGTCGCTGTTGTGGGAAAAAGCGGCTCAGGCAAATCCACCCTTTTAAAATTACTGGGAAGTTTGGAGGAACCGGACCAGGGGGAAATTTTGCTGGACGGCAGCAGTATTTTACACTTAAAAGACAAGGAACTGTCCGCCATCAGGCGTAGAAAAATTGGTTTCATATATCAGGATTACAGTCTGCTTCCGGAGTTTTCCGCATATGAGAATATTATTCTTCCCATCCGTTTAGACGGCAGAGAAGCGGATGCGGCAAAGGTGGAAGATATCATGAAACTTTTGGGTATTTTGCACTGTAAAGATAAATTTCCGGGGGAGATGTCCGGCGGTGAACAGCAGCGCGTGGCCATTGCCAGAGCGATTGCTATCAATCCCGCAATTATTTTGGCAGACGAGCCCACCGGAAATTTGGATTCCGAGAACAGCAATGAAGTGGTAACGCTGATGAGTAAGGCTGCAAAGGTGTATAACCAGACTATAGTTATGGTTACGCACGACGTGCAAACCGCTGATTATGCAGACCGAATTATCCATATCCAAGACGGCGAAATTGTGGTAGTCTAAAATTAGAGGTGTTTAGTGTATGAGCAAGATTCTGATAGTGGAAGACGACCTTTATCTGCGAAGGGATATAAAAGAGGTTTTGGAGACGAAGGGATATGAGGTGGTTGCCGCTTCCTGCGTAAGGGAAGCGCTGGAGTACATATATAAAAACGCAGAAATTGACCTCTACCTTTTGGACTTATGGCTTCCGGATGGCGATGGATTCCATATATGTGAAGAAATCCGGAAAAGGAATTTAAAGCCGGTTATTTTCCTGACGGTTTGCGATAATGAGGAAAATGTAGTAAGAGGATTGAATATGGGGGCAGACGACTACGTTACAAAGCCCTTCAGACCGGGAGAATTGTTGTCAAGAATTCAGGCAAACCTGCGCAGGGGTGAGTATCTGCGGGAGCAGCCTGTGCTAAAGAGCGGCGAACTTGTTCTGGACATAAGCCGGGAAGAAGTGCTTAAGTCAGGTGATTTGCTGAAACTTAGTCCGGTGGAATACCGTCTCTTAAGGAAATTGATGGAAAACGGGGAACAAATTGTAAAGCGGGAGCAACTGCTTAATTGTCTGTGGGATTTTCAGTATGAAGGGGTGGAAGATAACACCTTGTCTGTAAATATGAGCAGATTGCGCAGTAAATTGGGTGGTGACTATATTGAAACCATCCGGGGATTTGGCTATCGCTTTAGGGGAAAAATACATAGGGGGCTTAAGGTATGAGAAATCTGACAGGAAAAAGAGGTCATTTCTTGGATAAAATATTAGTGACAATCGGCTTTTGCGGGCTGATTGTCTGTTTTTTATGGGGAATTTTGGGCGTTTACAATAAAATGGTAACATACCAGTATAATGTGATTGGGACATTATATTCAGATAATCCGGAAGTGGCGAAAGACTATCTGTACGCTTTATTTGAACCTACATCAGAGAAAAATGTGAAAACCGGAGTGGAGGCTCTTTCTGAATTTGGAGTTAATACAAATGGGAAAGGAGATGTGGGAAGTACGCTGGGGATAGGTAGAACCCTGTGGCTACCGATAGTGTTTGCAGCTGCAATGGCTGGTCTGGCAGGGTGTGGCATATATGCGCGGTGGAAGGCGGAAAAACTGGAGAAGCAGGCTCTGCTGGAAAAACTTCAGGAACTGGAGAAAAATCAGTCGGAAGAAGATTTCCTGACAAAACAAAATCAGAAAATCCAAAATTTTATCGAAAATGTGGCTCATCAAATTAAAACTCCCATCAGCAGAGTTTATTCTTCCTTATATTTTGTAGAAAAGACTTTGGAGCGGTGTGAGCAGAAAAAGCGGCTGGAAGAATGTTATTCCCATTTGGAGAGTGTTAGCAGTTTGATGAAACGATTGACGGACATTGGACGGTTAGAGGCAGGAAAAGTGATTTTTCAAAAAGAAGAATTTGACTTACGATTATTGATTGAAGAGGTTGTAAGAAATAGTTGTATTGGAGAAGAGAGAATTGTGCTTAAAGACTTTACAGAAGAAAAACTGATGTATTATGGTGATTATGAATGGCTTGGTGAGGCATTAAAAAATATCATAAAGAATGGTTTGGAGCATGATACGAGTGGACTTCTTATGGAGGTTTCCTGTATTAAGACACAAGAACAGATCAAGATAACAATCAGGGATCATGGAAAGGGAGTAAGTCCCAAAGATATTCCTAATTTGTTTGACAGATTTTATATTCCTGAGGAAGTGAAATCCAATCACACCGGTATAGGACTAAATTTAGCGAAACTGGTTATTGAAGGACATTTTGGCTCAATTTACGTGTATAATCATGCAGAAGGCGGTGCGGTTTTTAATATTATTTTGCCTTTATATTCATTGAAAATGGGAAAACAAGTCACCTAAGGGTCAATTTTATTGCCAAATATGCCGATATAAGTTATACTAAAGATAATAAAAGTGATTTTTGAGATAGTTACCATTAACCTAGGCACGGATGCCGACATTTTCACAAGGAGTGATTATATGGCTATTAGTATTCAAGCAAAAACAGATTATTCAGCACTTTTTAACAGTTTAAGTACTTCCGGTTCCGGCAGTAGCAGTTCATTGGGGAATTTGAATTTCCTGTCCGATTATGCGGCTATTAAAAATGGCAGTTACGGCAAACTGATGAAGGCGTACTATGCAGAAACAGGTAGTTCCAGCGAAGTATCTTCCGTAGTAAGCAGCAAGACCTCCACATCGACCAGTGCGGATACTACGGAGACATTGGGAAAGATGCAGACAGCCACAGATGATTTGAAGGAGTCTGCGGATGCATTGTTAGAAAATGGCACAAAGTCCTTATTTAAAGAGGCAGATGCGACTAAGATATATGACTCGGTAAAGGCGTTTGTGGACGATTATAATTCAGTTTTAGATGTTGCCGATATAACCAACAGCACATCGATTTTAAAGCGGGTTACCAATATGGTTGCCAACACGGAGAGCTACGAGAGTTCGTTAAGGGAAATTGGCATTACCATTAATGATGATAATTCGCTGACTGTTGATAAGGAAAAATTTCTGGCAGCAGATATGGATAAAGTGAAAGCGTTATTTAATAAAACAGGTTCTTTTGGTTATGTTACATCGGCACAGTCCTCTTTGATTAATTATGCTGCAAACAATGAGGCAAGTAAGGCAAATACATATAGTGTAAGTGGTTCTTATGCGAATAATTACTCCAGTGGTAGCATTTTTGACTCCCTCTTCTAAACAGGAGTTATCAGGAGAATCATTGAAAAAACACAGCCCTGACAGTGCAGTCGGGGCTGTTTTAATAGGTGTTGGATTTTGCAGAAAAATAACTACAATTCATGAAATAAAGTGTTGACAGAAATAGGGAAAGAATATATAATAACATTTGTTCGCGGGAATGCTGGAATTGGCAGACAGGCATGATTCAGGTTCATGTGTATGTACGTACGTGAGGGTTCAAGTCCCTT
>CAYRLN010000057.1:0-7680 GCA_964425065.1 uncultured Lachnospiraceae bacterium
GAGAGGGACGAATTGCAGGGATTCCAACTGGGAGTGGACGAATATATTGCAAAGCCCTTCAGCCCCAAGATACTGGTGGCGCGCATTGAAGCAATATTGCGTAGAACAAATCAAGTATCGGCGGAAGATATAATAAAAGTAGGCGGAATTGAGATAAATAAAGCGGCTCATATGGTTCAGATTGATGGCAATTCAGTCGATTTAAGTTATAAGGAATTTGAACTTCTTACTTATTTTGCGGAAAATCAGGGAATTGCCCTGTCCAGAGAAAAAATACTTAACAGTGTTTGGAACTACGATTATTTCGGAGATGCAAGAACCATTGATACACATGTGAAAAAACTCCGGAGTAAACTGGGGGACAAAGGCGAAATGATAAAGACCATTTGGGGACTTGGTTATAAGTTTGAAGCGGAGTAAATGGGAAGCGACTAAAAACTCATGAGGTGAACGAATGAAGAAACGCAGAAAGACGATAGTGATTGTACTATCCTTGATATTGATTGTATGGTGTGTTCTTGCCATGTATTTGCGTTACACGGTAGAAGGTGAAACGGTAAATTCCTTTACGGTTAATATCAAGGACGGAAAAACCGCAGGAAAGACCGTGGATATATCAATTACTTCTCCAAAGCATTGGTACAACAACAAAAATAAGGTAGGTCAGACCATCGGGGCCCAGTATGACGGTACCATTACCAGCCACAGTGAGGGAACTATTGTGGACTGGAAACTGGTGATTACTTTGCCGGAAAACGGAGATTTGGACAGCTATTGGAACGGTGAATATGAAATTGAAGGGGACAAACTTATCATTACTCCCGACAGATTTACCAACGAAATCACCCCGGGCGGAAGCAGGACTTTTGGTTTTGTAATGATTTCAAAAAATCTGCTTGAGTTTACGGATTTTGAATTGGTGGGATACCGGGAAGTGGTTTATGAAGACCAACCGCTTTATTGGTTTTTGATTTTTTCACTGGGCTGTTGGATTATTGTAGCAGTTTCCTATGTTATCTCTGAGTTTAGAACAAAACAATATGAGGTGAGAAAACAAAAAGACGAAGAGATTATTTTGCAGACCATGCGTACCTTTGCGGGAATGATTGATGCGAAGGACCCTTATACGAGCGGACATTCCATGCGTGTAGCATCCTATTCCCAGGAATTGGGAAGAAGAATGCAACTTAGTGAGGAGGAAATCCGTGACCTCGGATATATAGCTTTAATGCATGATTGCGGCAAGATTGGTATTGACGACAGTCTGCTTACCAAGCCGGGAAAATTAACACCGGAAGAGAGGGCACTGATTCAGGAACATACCGTAAAGGGTGGCCACGTTCTTGAGAATTTTACCGCTATCAAAGGAATCAAAGAGGGTGCATTATACCATCATGAAAGGTATGACGGTGGCGGTTATCCCTTCGGATTGAAAGGAGAAGAGATTCCACTTTACGCACGAATTATATGTGTTGCCGATTCTTATGATGCAATGAATACAAAAAGATGTTACAGACCAAGACTACCCAAGGATGTAATCTTGGAAGAATTGGAGCACAATAAAGGAACGCAGTTTGACGCGGTAATTGCCCAACATATGATTGATATGATTCATGAGGGTTATCGCAGCGTGGAAGATATTTTGGCGCAGGGAAATGAGTAAAAAAAGAAGAGAAGTCAGACATTCCATAAAGAAAGAGATTGCATTTGGTTTTATTATTTTAATGACGGCGACAATATTGCTTTGCTGGCTGATTAATAATTTCTTTTTGCAATCTTTTTACGAGAATAGCAGAAAAAACGATTTGATAAGCGGATACCGCCAGATTGTATCTGCGGTAGAAGACGGAAAACTGGATGAGATTAAAGAGCAGATAATGCCTCTGGCAAATCGTGCCAATATAAGCGGCATTATTTTGGACGCGGATGCCGAAGTGGTTGAATTTTTCGGCAATGATAGTGCATCCTTAAATCGCCGGATCAGGGATTATCTTTACGGAACAATGTTACCGGGAACGGAAATAATAGAACAAAATGAAGATTATATTCTGATTAAGTTTATGGAGCGGAGCGAAAATTCCGAGTATATGGAAATGCACGGCGTGATTGGAACCGGTACTGTTTTCATGATCCGCACACCGCTTGCCAATGTAACGGAAAGTGTAAAACTGGCAAATGAATTTTTAATCTATATAGGTTTGCTGGCCATTATTCTCAGCAGTGGAGTAATCTGGATATTTACGAAACGTATTACAGAACCGATTATGGAACTGGCAGATATATCCGCAAAGATGACCAACCTGGATTTTGAAGCCAAATATAATGGTAAGAGCAAGAATGAGTTGGCTGTTCTTGGCGCCAATATTAATCAGCTGTCGGAGACGCTGGAAGCGACCATTTCCGAACTGAAGACTGCAAACAATGAATTGCAAAAGGATATTGAAAAGAAAAATCAGATTGATGAGATGCGAAAAGAATTTCTGGCCAACGTTTCCCATGAGTTGAAAACCCCCATTGCGTTAATTCAAGGTTATGCGGAAGGTTTGCAGGAAGGTATTTCGGATGATCCCGAAAGCAGGAAATACTACTGTGATGTCATTATGGATGAAGCGGCAAAAATGAACATTATGGTAAAGAAACTTTTGACGCTGAATCAGTTGGAATTTGGAAATGACGTTGTATCCATGGAACGTTTTGATATTGTTGCTTTGATTTGTAACTATATTCAGTCGGCACAGATTTTGACAAAACAAAATGAGATTTCAGTCCGGATGGACCATTATGATTCCATATTCGTATGGGCAGACGAATTTAAAACAGAAGAAGTATTTATGAATTTCTTTTCGAATGCGGTGAATCATTGCAGCGGAGAAAAATTAATTGATGTAAAACTGGTGCTGAAAGAAAACAAGGTAAGGGTTTCGGTGTTTAACACGGGCAAACCCATTCCGGAAGAAAGTGTTGGGCATATCTGGGAAAAGTTTTATAAAGTAGATAAAGCCAGAACAAGGGAATACGGCGGAAGCGGAGTGGGACTTTCCATTGTAAAAGCAATTATGGAATCCATGAATCAGCAATATGGCGTTATAAACTATGAGAACGGTGTGGAATTCTGGTTTGAATTGGAAACCGTTTAACAGGGAATACAGAGGAGTATTATGAGGGAAGAAATCGAATTTCGCAAGGTTTTGCTTGTGGGGGTAGATACCGGAGAAGAAGAGGACTTTGAAGGTTCTATGCAGGAACTCGCAAGTTTGGCTGAAGCATGTATGTTGAAAGTGGTTGGGGTCATTACCCAGAAACTGGAGCATGTGAACAAGGCACTGTATATCGGTACGGGAAAGGTGGCTGAAGTAAAGCAGTTTGCTGACGATATAGAGGCAGAGTTGGTGGTGTTTGATAATGCATTATCACCCTCCCAACTTCGAAATTTGCAGAATGAATTGGATAAAGAAGTTCTGGACAGAACTTCTTTAATTCTGGATATTTTTTCAAGGCGTGCGAAAACCAGAGAGGCAAAATTGCAGGTCGAGACGGCAAAACTGCAATACATGCTTCCGAGACTTGTGGGTTTGCATGAAGCACTGGGCAGACAGGGCGGTGCCAGCGGCAGCCTCAGTAATAAGGGAGCCGGTGAAAAGAAAATTGAATTGGACCGCAGAAAGATAGAACATCGTATTGCGGAACTGCGAAAAGAATTGGAGGAAGTATCCGCAGAGCGGGAAACCCAGAAAAAGAGAAGGATTAAATCTGAAGTTCCCAGAGTGTCTCTGGTTGGTTACACCAATGCCGGTAAATCCACCCTTATGAATCGGATGGTGGAAAACTATATAAAGGACGAGAACAAAAAAGTATTCGAGAAGGATATGTTGTTTGCCACACTGGAAACTTCTGTAAGAAAGATTGAAACCGATGATAACAGACCTTTCTTTTTGGCAGACACAGTCGGATTTATCCATAAGCTGCCCCATGGACTTATAAAGGCATTCCGTTCCACTTTGGATGAGGTAAGGGAAGCGGATTTGCTTTTGCATGTAGTGGATTTTTCGGATGAAAAATACAAACAGCATATGAAAGTTACGGAAGAGACCTTGCAGGAACTTGACGCGGGCGCAATTCCTGTCATTTATGTTTACAACAAAGCCGATTTGCGTGAAGGCGGAAACGGAAGTGAAGAAATCAGTGGGAAAGAACTTCCGGTAATGGTGGGGAACAAGATTTATATGTCTGCGAAGTTGGGTCAGGGAGTAGCGGAATTAGTACAAATGATTACGGATACACTATACGCCGGGAATTGTACGGTGAAATTTCTTGTCCCATATGACAGAGGACAGGTTGTATCTGCACTGATTGAGAGCGGAAATGTGATTTCACAAGAATATGTTGAAAACGGAGTACGTTTAGTGGTAAATTGTAAAGAGCGGGAAAAAGAAAAATACAGGGAATATATAGTAGAGGAGTTTTGATGAAGGATTACGGAAGATTAGAGAATATACAAGACAAATTGAATAGGATGCGTAGAGAATCCAGGGATCCGAATTTTACGCAGTACCTGAATCAAATGCAGACTGTTTTGGACAGACAGTCCGGAAGTGCCAGATATTTGGAGCAGGATATTGACCAGAAGTATAAACAATATTTACAGTATTTCCCTGTTGCACAGCCGGGTCAGCCAACTGCCGGAGAGGCGGTATCCCGGCCGGGAGCAGCAGCCGGCGGGCGCTTGGAAAACATACAGCAAAAACTGAATAAATTACGTCAGGAATCCGGGGATCCGAATTTTACACAGTATTTGGAACAGATGCAGACTGTTCTGAATAATCAAACCCAAAGCGCTATGTGTCTGGAACAGGATATCGATAGCAAATACGAACAATATTTGCAGTATTTTCCCAACGTACAGCCTCAGCCTGTAATGCAACCCGAGCAACCGGTGCAGGCACAGCCCATATCCCAGGGCGCATCTTTGGCTGCACCGAAGAGACAAACCAGCATGGAGTTTAAAATCGGTGCGGATGTTTTTTGCGTGATAGGTATTTTATTTATTTTAATTGCCCTTGTGATGATGGGAATTAATTATATGGGCGATCTGTTTAAAGGAGTGTGCCTATATGTAATTGCCGGTGTGCTTATTCTTGTTTCTGAGTTGATTCTGCGCAAAAGAGCGGAAAAATTGTCCCATGGGATTACCGGACTGGGAATTTGCGGTTTGTTCGCGTCTACTATGATAAACAGTGTGTTGTGGGAAAACTTTAATAACATTGTAGCGGCGGTAATAACGGTGGGTGTTACGTTGTTGGCAGTACTGATTAGCCGTAAAAAAGATTCCGTCATTTTGAAAGTGATTAGTTTTCTGGGATGTTACATATCCTTCTGGCCTGCCAGCGGACTTGGAAGCAATGTTGATTTTGCGGTGCTCACAGCAGTACTTTTTGCGGTAGGCATTGTTTCGGTTTTGGTACCGGCGAAAAAGAATGAACTGGGGGTTCATATAGCGCATCTTGTGACCAATACGGTATTTACATTGTCATTTGCGTTCCGTGGATGGTATTACGATACCGATATGAGACTTTGCTGCCTGTTCGTATTGAGTAACATTTTACTTATTGGGTTGATCTTCAATGCAATGATGAAGTGTGTACAAAAGAAAAAAGAAGCAGGGGTGTACTGCTCGGAAACCGACTTTGTCGTAGTGTACGGTATCATGTTGTTTTTACAGAGTGTAGCCTATGTGGCATGTACCGCTTCCGTAATTGATGCAGCCTATGAAATGAACTGGGGCATGGAAGGTGAAGTATGGCGTCATATCTGCATGGCAATGTATCTGATACCTGCACTTGTTGTATTTCTTCTATTTATTAAGAAACAAATCAAATGGGTACAGTATTATGCAGTTATAATCACTGCGTTTATGGCATATGTAATTTACGGTAGCGAAACGGAGAGTGTCATTTGTATTCTTTCTATATTTATAGTTACCAAATTACTTTCAAGGGTAAAGGCGTTAAGAGTAGGGGATATTGTAGTCACATCGGTTACGGCGTTGGTTTCCCTGGGATACATCGGTGGAGAGGAATGGTACAGCGTTGCGTTTCTGACGGCCTTTGTGTTATCTGTTTTGACATTGTGTTACTATAAAGTATTCCATCAGACCATAATCACATTTGTTACAGTATTTTTTATGATGAGCAAAATGTGGGGAATGTCTTTGATGCCGTCCGCGATTGTGGGTGTTTTATTCCTGTTCTTACTTATATTTAATCATGTGAAGTTCTTACGTGATAAATGGCAGAAGGTGTATAATTACATTAACCTGGTGATGATGGCGCTATGGAATCTGAGCGCACTGTTTGTACAGGATTATTTTAACAGTGCAATTTTGGCACTGCTTGGCACTGCGGTAATCGTTTTGGTATTCCGTAAAAAATATGAGATGGGATTTGAACAAAAATATTTGTTCTTAATGATGTTTTGGACATACATGGCGTTGACAAGCGGAATTGAGATGGCGGTTATTATCAGTAGCATTATGATGGTAATAGCAATCTTGAGCGTAATTATAGGATTTGTTTCAAAACAAAAGGCGGTTCGCGTATACGGACTGATCTTATCTATATTAGTCAGCTTAAAGATAATGTTTTATGACTTCTATTCAACACCCATTATGGAGCGTATGTTGTTATTTTTCGTAGTTGGTGTTATTATATTAGCAATATCATGTATCTACATTATACTGGAAAAGAAGATGGCAAATAGAGGTGAAACCCTATGAAAAGAAAATTGATTGCAGGTGTATGCGTCGCTTTGATGCTCGGAATATGTGGGTGTGAAAACACTATACCGTCCTTGACTCAGGAGGAAGAGGATCAAATTGTTAACTACGCAGCAGATGTAGCACTCAAGTATGATGCTTCTTACGAAAACAGACTGGTTGACTTGACTTTATATGAAGAGGAACCGGAAGAAGTTAAGACGGAAGAGGTTAAGCCGGAGTCCGGGACAGAGGAGCAGAAAGGAATGGACCCTGTAAAGGATACGGACACTATTGATGTCAGTGAAGATAAAGGGTATCATTCCTCGTTAGAAGAATTTTTTGATTTCGAAGAGATTGAAGTCCGGTTTCTGGGTGCTTATTTTGCAGATTCCTATCCGGAAGATAGTGTGAGCAGTTATTTCAGTTTGGATGCTACTGCCGGAAAGAAATTAGTGGTAATGAAGTTTGAGGTGGAAAATAAAACCGGTGCGGAGGCACAAGTTGACTTCTTCAGAGTTTCTTCTACGATAAAGGTATCCTTAAACGGAGAGAAGGATGTGAAAGTTCTTTCGACCATGCTCACGGATGATATGGCGACTTTTTCTGAAATACTGGAAGCGGACGAGAAAGTGACCTTGGTTCTTCTGGCAGAGGTGGATAAAGACAAGGCGACAGAAATCAAAACATTGGATATTTCCCTGCAAAGTGAGTTAATGACTGCAAAAATTTCTTTAAAATAAGTATCGAACAAGAAATTGTGTGAGAATTGTATATTGAAATAAGACTAAAAAAGCCCATAAATACGGGCTTTTTTTATTGGTCCTAAGAATTGTATAAATTTTTAAAAAATTAATTAAAATAGGTGTTGACAATCAAGAAACAGGATGATATACTCAATTTCGTTGTCGCGGGAAACACAACAGAAA
>CAYRLN010000058.1:0-7635 GCA_964425065.1 uncultured Lachnospiraceae bacterium
CCCACATTGTAAAATCTGGAAATCAGGTTCACGATGGTACTCTTTCCTGCACCGGTAGGTCCCACCAGTGCCACGCTCTCCCCCGCTTTTACGGTGAAGGATACGTTTTTCAGTACGTCCTTGCCCTCTTCATAAGCAAAGGTCACATTTTCAAAGGTTACATCACCCTTGATTTCAGGCATTTGGATGGCATCCTCTGCGTCCTTTACCGTGACCGGCTCGTCCAGGGTTTCAAAAATACGCTCCAAATAAGCGATGTTGTTGATAAAGTTGTTAAAGATATTGCCCAGGTTCATAATGGGCTGCCAGAAACGGGATGCGTAGGAAGTAATGGCCACGATTACACCCAGGCTCACTTCTCCCTGTCCCATGAAAATCAGTCCCACTACAAACACCGCCGCTCTCACCCAAACGGAGATATTGTCGATGCCGGGCCACACCAGGTTACTGTAGCTGACTGCTTTGAACCAAGTGGTTCTGCAGCGTTCGCAAAGTTCCCCAAAGGTCTCCGCATTTTCTTCCTCTCTTGCAAACATCTGGGTAATTCTTGCCCCCACGATGTTCTCCTGCAGATAAGCATTTAAGTTGGAGTTTTTGTTGGATACCTGCTGCCATGCCCTTCTCTGTTTGTTCTTAATCCAGAACATAAACGCAGCCAAAATGGGCACACCTGCCATTACCACCAAAGAAAGTTTTACGTCCACGCAGAACATGAAAATGATGATAAAAACCAGGTTGATAATCTCCAGTACCACGTTAATCAAACCGTTGGAAAGCATATCCGAAACGGAGTTTACGTAGTTTACCACCCGGACCAGGATTTTTCCGTGAGGCCTGTCGTCATAATACTGAAAAGGAAGTTTCTGCAACTGGCCGAAGATATCCTTTCTGATGTCGTAAATAATATTTTGGCTCACATCAATCATAATTCTGGAACGTATGGTGGTAAAAATAATACTCAAAATAAAGGTAAAACACAGAAGTGCCACAAGCATCATCAGCATGCGCACGTCCTTAGCCGGAATCGCCTCGTCCAATGCCTTTTGGGTAATCATGGGAGCAAACAGGGCGGTAATTCCGCCGATGGCACTTAACACCAGCGCCAGAATCATCTTCTTTAAGTACTTTTTAATATAGACAAAAGCACGGAGCAGGTGGTGGTAGTCAAAAGGAGTTTCTAAGACTTCATCTTCTCTATACGTATTTCTTCTTGCCATCGTTATACCTCCTCTCCTGTCTGTAACTGTACCAGACTGTAATAGTAGCCTTTCTTTGCTACCAACTCGTCATGGGTACCGGACTCTGTAATTCTTCCGTCCTGAATAATCAGTATCTTATCTGCAAACTTAGTAGTGGAAATTCTCTGGGCAATAATAATCTTTGTGCAAGGGAAATCCAGTTCATTCAAACTGTGCTGAATCTGTTTTTCTGTTTCCATATCCACCGCTGAAGTGGTATCGTCCAAAATCAAAATCGCGGGTTTTACCGCCAGTGCTCTCGCCAGGGAAATTCGCTGCTTCTGTCCACCGGAAAGTCCTACGCCCCGCTCACCTACAATGGTATCGTAACCCTCCGGCATTCTTGTGATAAACTTAGCCGCCGCAGAGTATTTTGCAAACTTCTCCACTTCCTCTTTGGTCAGGGAGCTGTCACCGTAGGCAATGTTTCCGTCGATGGTATCGGAATACAAAAGCACATCCTGGGTTGCCAGACCGATGTTGTGGCGCAGCTGGGTCAGTTTCATGGTATTTACATCGATATCATCCACCAGCACCGTGCCTTCCGTGGGCTCGTAAAATCTGGGAATCAACTGGATTAGGGAAGTTTTACCGCAGCCGGTCTCTCCCATGATAGCCACTGTTTCACCCGGATTAGCCACGAAGGAAATATCATGGAGTACGGGCAGGTTGCCATCCTCGTACTGGAAGCTTACGTTTTTAAATTCCACCTTACCCTTGAAACGCTCCGGCAGGTCCACTGCATCCTCCCTGTCCACGATATGGGGCTCAGAGTAATAAATCTCCATGACCTTTTCGGAAGCCGCAGAGAATCTCTGGAATTCATTCATAATATTACCCAGCATACGCATGGGGTTCTGCACTGCCCAAATCAGTCCGGAGAACGCCACATACTCACCCATGGTAATTTCACCATTAATAATGAACAATCCGCCTACCACCAGAAGCACAGCCGGCATCAGGTTTGCGAAAGTTTCAATGTAAGGGAAAAAGTCAAGCCATGTCATGGCAGTCAGTTTGTTGGTCTTTGCAAAATCTTTGCTTCTCTCATCAAATTTCTCGATTTCGTAGTCTTCTCGTGCAAATGCTTTTACCACACGGTTACCGGAAATATTTTCCTGTGCGGCAGTGTTTAAGTGGGACAACTTTTCACGGAGCTGTTTGTGTCTGGGCGCCACCTTATTGCGGAACAGTATTATAATAATCATAATAAAGGGCGCGATGGCCAAAATCGACAATGCCAGCCGCCAATCCATGTAAAAGAAATAGCCTGCCGTAGCCAGGAGCAGTGACACCGCCTCCACAATCGCCCTGATAACCCATGCAATCATGTGTCTTACCGCATCCAAGTCACCGGTAAGACGGGTCATCAGGTCGCCGGTACGGTAGGTATTGTAAAACTGCATATCCTGGGTTTCTATCTTCTTAAACAAATGGGTTCTGACACGGTACAGTACCTTTTGGGATACGTGTTCCACATCCATACATACCAGATATACAATCAGGGTTCTTATAAAAGTCAGAACAATCATGGCAATGACAAGTTGGAAAAACAACCCTCTCTCATTTTCCAGATTTGCCGCGGCCTCTTCTCCCGTCAGGAATAAATCGATAATAACCTGTGTAATATAAGGCACCGTCAGCTGCATCACATTGTAGACCACAGTACCTAAAATTCCCACAAGGTAAATCGCCCTGTAGCCCTTCATATTTTCCCATAACCAGGCCATTTTTGAATGTTTCTTTGTGTCCATTTGCGTCCTCCTTGGTATCCAAAAGCACCCTTTGCCGAGCATATTGCATTCTTGGACTCATCTTAGCACATGTGTTTTTTGGTTACCATGTGTTATCTTGCAATTTTCATGTACTAAATTCACTTTCTTTATCCGGCATCTGCAAACTTGCTCTTTTGGGCAAACTCTGGATTTTTAACATAGAATGTGGTATAATGACAGAAAATACTTAGGAGGTAAGAATATATGTTTAGTCAATTGTTTGGAAGATATCTTGTAGAAAAAGAGATTATCACAGAAACCGAGTACCAATCTGCTATTGAAAGACAGCTTTCCGTGAGAGTTAAGTTGGGCACTATCGCTATTTCAGAGGGGTTGCTTACGGAATCTGAGGTAGAAAGTATTAACCAGTTGCAGATGCAGCTCGATAAGCGTTTCGGCGACATTGCAGTAGAAAAAGGTCTTCTGACAGCCTCCGAAGTGGATGAATTGTTACATAAACAGGGAAATCCTTATCTGCAGTTTATTGAAGCGTTAACGGAATGTACCGGTTTGACCGCTTCCGTGTTGGAAAAAACCCTTTCCGTATTCCAGAAGGAAAAAGGCTTCTCCGACCGGGATATGGAGGCGCTAAAGAGCGACGAATTGGATTCCCTGATTCCTATTTTTGCTTTCTCCGCAAAGCACCATGTTTCTGATATTGCCGGCCTGGTAGTCCGCAACATCAACCGTTTTGTTACCAGAGATTTTTATATTGAAAAAATCAAACATGTAAATTCCCTTGACTACTGCTATCTGGCAGGTCAGAAAACAGTGGGAAAAGACACCTATTACATCGCCCTTGCCGAAGAGAACGAAGGCGGTGCTTTCCCCATAATTGCCTCCAATTTCTCCGGTGAAGACCACTCTTGTACAGACAGCGATGCCTTCGATGCCGTTTGTGAATTTATCAATGTAAACAGTGGTTTGTACGCTACCGAGTTGAGCAAAAAAGAAATCGATTTGGAGATGGAACCTGCTTTCGCTTATAAAAACCAGACCATTGAAGGCGATTTCTACGTTCTTCCCATTTATCTCGAAAACCGCAAGCTCAACCTTGTACTCGCCGTGAATGCGGAAGTGGAAATGGGTAAAGTTCCTTACACATACAACAGTGCGGAGACCATCGCTTATGATGTCAACCCCAATTCCAAGGGAACCGTCCTTATCGTAGACGACTCCAAAATGTCCAGAAATATACTGAAAGCCCTTTTGGAAGAGGAAGGCTATTCTATCATTGCAGAGGCCGGCAACGGCGTGGAGGCTGTGGAAGCCTACAAACAGCACAAGCCAGATTTGGTTACTCTCGACATTACCATGCCCAAGATGGATGGTATTGAGGCCCTGAAACAGATTATGGAATATGACCGCAATGTAAAAGCCATCATGATTACCGCTGCCGGACAGCAGTCCAAGTTAATCGAAGCTTTAAAATACGGTGCAAAGAAATTTATCACAAAGCCTTTTGAAAAAGAGGAAGTTGTCAACAATGTAAATGAAGTAATGGGTAAATAATCCATCCCATACCAACAAAAGTGCCATCGCCTTTGCGGTGGCATTTCATTGGTTCTGAAAGGAAACATGATATGAAACCAGTTATCCGCAAACAAAATGTCAAACCCTTACTGGAAGAAAAGTTTATAAAAGTTTACGATCTGCAGTACGAAGAAGGAAAGCATTATTTTGACGCCACCAGGCGTTCCCTGGACAATCTGGTCGCCATAAAATCCGATGAGGATTTCCGTAAAATGTTGCCGGATGCAGTGACTTGCGTGGTTATACTAAAGGTAAAAGACGAGGAACCAAGACTGCTTTTAACAAGAGAATACCGCTATCCGGCCGGACAGTTTTTGCTCAGTCCCCCCGCCGGTCTCTTGGACATGGAGGATGAGGGTGTCCTTTCTGCCGCCAAGCGGGAAATTGAAGAAGAAACCGGCATTTGTCTTACTGCCGGTGACCGGCTTTTTGTCATCAACCCACTGCTCTTTTCCACACCGGGAATGACCGATGAAAGCAATGCCCTTGCCTGTGCGGTTGTAAATCTGGAATCTACTTCCACCCTGAACCAGGACGGTGCCGTAGGAAGTGAGTGCTTTGACGGCTTTGAACTTCTCACAGCCGCCGATGCCCGGGATATTTTGAAAAAGGGTACGGATAAAGACGGCATCTTTTACTCCGTCTACACATGGGCTGCCCTTATGTATTTTGTATCTGATTTATGGAGGTAATTTATGTTATATCATTACACTGACTTTGCTGCCTTTGACGGGATTATCCGCTGCGCAGAGCTTAGACTAAATAACATTTTAAATATGAACGATGCCGCGGAAATGAGACTGTTTATGAACGGCATCTGCAATGCGGTTATCGAAAAGCTGGAAGGAAACGCCGGCGCGGAAACCATCCGGAGTGCAGAGAAATTTTTCCAAAAAGAATTGAAGCAGGAATTTCACTACTCTGCCTATGCTGCCTGCTTTTCCAAATACCGTGACGATGCTTCCCAGTGGGAACGTTACGGTCATTTGGGCCAGGGCGTTTGCATTGCTTTTCATGAAGATTTGATGCAGAAAATGATGGGTGGTCCCATCTCCTTACAGGAGGTGTACTATCAGGTAGACATGCACGAGCACCATCTTGTGGATGAGTTCTATGAGGCGATCAAAGGAAGTGCAAATTTTGCTGACAGCCTTCCCGACGTGCAAAAGCTGATGAACAGTGCCTGGGTGCAATCAGCGGCTTTTAAGCACCCCTCTTTCTCCAGCGAACGGGAATTCCGTCTGGTTGTATCGCCCTTTATTTCCCATGAGTTTGCAATCGAGCCCAAATATCATGTGTCGATGGAGCGTATCAAAAAGTACTATCCTTTGGATTTAAATAAAACCTGTGGTAAATTGGGAATGCATTTATCCGATTTGGTTGGCGAAATTATTATCGGTCCCACCTCCTCACAATCCCTTCCCATTTTACAGGACTATTTGGAGGATTGCGGCTTAAGTGTTCTGAAAAGTAAAATCACCACCTCCGAATGTCCCTTGCGCAAACCCACCTCATAACATCAAAAAGCTGTCTGCACCCTCCGGTACAGACAGCCTTCTTTTTTCTTTCCAAATACCCTTAAATACTCTGTGTGTTCTCCACTATCTTTCCAACATTTCCGCTAAATTCCAACATCGCATCTGCAATTCCATCCACCGCATCCCGGTTTTCCAAAGAACTTCCATGCATATCGGAAACCCTATTGCTTAAATCCCCGAAAATATAATCTATCTGATTTACATTCTTCGTCTGGCCTTCAATATTGGCATATAACACGCTAAACTGCTCATTGAGTTTTTCAAAACTTCCTACCAGTTCTGCCATAGTCTTCTCTGACTGCAAAAATGCCTGGGGGTTATGCCGGTTGGAGGAAGCGCCGGTGGTGCTTTCGTTGACCACCCGGCTCATGGTGACGGGAACGGTATGCCTGGTGGCTTCCCGGATCCAGCCGCCGTCGAAGGTGGTCATCTCAAAGCTGCCGGGCAGATCCAGGGAAAAGCTCATGAGTTTATGCACCGTCAGAGGTACGTCACCGGTATTTTCCAGCACGGTGTACCGGGTGAGCGCCGTTTCGAACAGCACAAAGTAGAGATTCAGCCGGGCTCCCGGCTGGGCCATGGTGATCTCCAGGACCTCCCGGGCACCACGGCTCCGGGGCAGGCCGCTTTCCGATTCCGGGTGCTCCTCCAGAATGCGGTGGTTTACATAACTAAAATTCGTCCCGGCTCCGTTCAGCTCCATGGGACTTTCCCGAAAATCGCCCCGGCCGCTGCCGCTCCAGCTCAGGGGTATCGAATCCGGGCAGCTTGCGGAATCGGCATCGTTCAGCAGCAGGCTGCTGCCCCAGCCGAGTCCCGGCTGGCAGGCCAGTGCTTCCGCATCGCCGCTGCTGACAGGCGCGCCGAAATGGAGCTGCTCCAGCAGGCCGTACCGGTTCACCCGGAACAGATAGCTCAGGTTCTCATTTTTTAAATGGAATAATCCGTTTTTACATTCGATCATGGATAATTCACCTCTTTTCCTTATTGTATCTGGGATAATTTTTCCTGTCAATGAGATTTTTTGATGACGGCGGCGAAAGTATGTGATAGAATAAAAAAAGAGAGAAACGGTCAAATTCCAGTTTATCGATTAGATATTCGGCTGAAAACGACGCAATGACTAAGATAAGCATGTCATTCCGAGGGAGCGAAGTGACTGAGGAATCTCAACAATATCCTGTGGAATCAATGAGATTGCCACGTCGGCCCACAAGGGGCCTCCTCGCAATGACACGGAAATTTGATGCCCTGGTGCGTCTATTCAACAGCCCGACAAATCGCAATTTGGCCGTAAAGAAGGAGTACATCTTATGGAAAAAACCCGCTGGTACAAGGACATGGTATTCTATCAAATCTGGCCCCGGTCTTTCAAGGACGGCGACGGGGACGGCATGGGTGACCTCTGGGGTGTCCTGGAAAAGCTGGACTACATCCGCTCCCTGGGCTGCGACGGCATCTGGTTTTCCCCCATCTACCCCTCCCCCGGCGCGGATTGCGGCTATGACATTGCCGACTATATGGACATCGCCCCGGAATTCGGCGGCATGG
>CAYRLN010000059.1:0-7602 GCA_964425065.1 uncultured Lachnospiraceae bacterium
GATATGGATGAAGTAACTGCTCATATGACAGAGTTGGGACTCATTATTTAAGAGACAAAGAGGCAGATATGGCATTTAAACATTATTCCGTTTTACTGGGAGAAACCATTGAAAATCTGAATATCAGACCGGATGGCACCTATGTGGATGGCACTCTCGGCGGAGGCGGACATGCACTGGAGGTTGTAAAGAGGCTGTCGGACAAGGGCAGGTTCTTTGGAATCGACCAGGATGATGCGGCCATTGAAGCAGCCGGAAACAGACTTTCCGCATATGAAGATAAAATCACACTGATTCGAAGCAATTATTGCAATATGAAAGCAGCCCTTGCTGAGCGGGGGGTGACCAAAGTAGATGGTATTGTTCTGGACCTTGGGGTGTCTTCTTACCAGCTGGACACTTTGGAGAGAGGATTCTCCTATAAGTTTGACACAGATTTGGACATGCGTATGGACAGAAGACAGACGCTCACCGCCAAGGATATTGTCAATGATTATTCGGAAATGGATTTATTCCGTATTATCCGTGATTACGGAGAGGATCAGTTCGCGAAAAATATAGCAAAACATATTGTGGCGGCAAGAGCAAATAAGCCTATTGAAACCACAGGAGAATTGACGGAAATCATTAAAGCAGCCATTCCGGCAAAGATGAGACAAAACGGTCATCCGTCCAAGAAAACATTTCAGGCGATTCGGATTGAATGCAATCATGAATTGGATGTACTGAAAAATTCTCTGGATGACATGATTGAACTGTTAAATCCCGGAGGCAGGATTTGCATTATTACCTTCCACTCATTGGAAGACAGGATTGTAAAATCCGCATTCAAGCAGCAGGAAAATCCCTGTACCTGCCCGGCACACTTCCCGGTATGTGTGTGCGGAAAGAAATCACAGGGAACAGTGATAACAAGAAAACCGATTTTACCCTCCGGGGAGGAACTGGAAGAAAACAGCCGTTCAAAGAGCGCAAAACTCAGGGTGTTTGAAAAGAGTGAAAATTAAGTATTATTAGAAATGAGGTAGAAAGTCATGGCGTCACGTCAGGGAAGAGGACAAGTATCAGGAAGATACGCACACCAAAGACAAACTACATATGCAAACTATATTGATGGAAATACAGCAAGACAGTTAGACGTAAGAAGAGCCATTGAGGAGGAACCCAAAAAACTCAGCCAGACTGCGAGAAAAAATCGTGAAAAAGCCAGCCGCATGAGCCTTGGCTATGTTACTTTTTTGATTGCAGCGCTTCTTATGTCAGGATATATTTTGATTAATTATATTCAGATGCAGTTTGATATTACGGACCAGGTATCCCAGATTGCAAAACTGGAAAGCCGGTATAATACGTTGAAGCAGGAAAATGATGAAGCTTACGCAAAACTGATGAGCAGTATCGATATCGAAGAGATTAAACGTGTTGCTATCGGTGAGTTGGGAATGACTTACGCGGGGGAAGGCCAGATTATCACCTATACCAATGAGGGAAGTGATTATGTAAGGCAGTACGCAGATATTCCGGAGTAAAGCAGGTGTTGTAGTTGAGAGATAAAAGCAGAGAAAAGCAAAACAGAATAAAGAACGAAGAGAAAAAGAAAACTCCTAAGTTTACAATTTCCATGCAAAAGAAGCTGGTGGTACTTTTTATGCTTGTACTACTGGCTTTTGCCGGGTTAAGCGTACGAATCATGATGATCAGCCAGGAGAACAGACAGGAGTATCAGAAGCAGGTACTTTCCCAGCAGGAATACAGCAGCAAGACATTGCCGTACCGCAGAGGTACCATTTATGATGCCAACGGACTTACGCTTGCCACCAGTGAAAAGGTGTATAATTTGGTAATTGACTCTAAAGTAATCATGTCAAAGGACGCTTATTTTGAACCTACCATGCAGGCTTTGGCACAGGCATTTCCGGAATTGGACATGACGGCTATCCGTACTTATGTGCAAAACCACAGTGCTTCCGCTTATTATGTTCCGCTTAAGCAACTTAGCCTGGAACGTAAACTGGCATTTACGGAACTGCAAGAGGATGAAGAAAATAAAGAGAGCGCCTATATAAAAGGGGTTTGGTTTGAGGAAGAGTATAAACGCGTGTACCCGAACGGCAGCATGGCAAGTGATGCAATCGGTTTTACGACCTCGGACAATACGGGTATGTTTGGTTTGGAAGAGTATTACAACGAAGTGCTCAACGGAACAACCGGCCGGGAATACGGATATTTGAACAGCGACTCCGATTTAAAAAGAACCACGAAACCTGCGGTGGACGGATATTCCATTATAAGCACCATTGATGTAAACGTCCAAAGCGTGGTGGAAAAATATTTAAAGCAATTTAATGATGAGCATGAAGATGAATACAGGGAAGGGAACGGTGCAAATAATCTTGGTTGCATTGTGATGGAAGTGAATACCGGAAATATTCTTGCAATGGCAAGTTATCCGAATTTTGACCTGAACAGTCCTTATGATTTGAGTGCTTTCTACACTGAGTCAGAGATTGCATCCTTGAAAGAGGAAGGCACCTATTATGATACACTGAATGCCCTTTGGAGAAATTTCTGTATCTCGGATACCTATGAACCCGGTTCCACATTTAAACCTTTCACGGTGGCGATGGCTTTGGAAAACGGTATTATCAGCACAAATGCCACTTTTGAGTGTACAGGTTCCCTGACGGTGGGAGGACATGATATTCACTGTAACAACGGAAGAGGACATAAGGTGGTAACCTTGACGGACGCTCTCGCAAAATCCTGTAACGTAGCCATGATGAAAATTTCGGAGAAAGTAGGTCCGGAATTGTTTTCTACCGAACAGGAATTGTTTAATTTCGGATTAAAGACCAATATTGACATAGCAGGAGAAGCCAGAACCGTGGGCCTTTTGTATGACGAAACCATGGGCGCTTCCGATTTGGCGACCAACTCCTTCGGACAGAACTTTAATGTAACCATGATTCAGATGATAACCGGTTTCTGTTCTCTGATAAACGGCGGATATTATTATGAACCCCATATGGTGAGCCGGATCGAAACAGCAGGTGGTGCTGTGGTGGAGAACATTGAACCGCGAATTTTGAAACAGACAGTATCCCAGTCTACGTCAGACCTGATTGTAGAATACTGCAATGCCGTTGTGACCAGTGGTACAGGTAAAAGTGCCAGACCGGCGGGATATGCCATCGGCGGCAAAACCGGTACAGCGCAGACGTTACCGAGAGGAAATGACGAATACGTAGTTTCTTTTATGGGGTATGCTCCGGCAGAAAATCCGGAAATTGCAATCTATGTGGTAGTGGACAGAGCGAATGCGGAAGAACAGGACAACTCCAGATTTGCCCAGGGAATTGCAAGAAATATCCTGACGGAAATTTTGCCTTACTTAAATATCTATATGACGGAAGAACTTACGGCAGAAGAAGAACAGGAATTAGCGGACAGAAAATTAGCAAACACACTGTACTATAATCCCGATTATGTTCCGGAAGCAGAAGGAACTGAGGAGGACATACAGCAGGAAGACAGCGAGACGGGAACAGAGGAAGAACCTCCTTTTTGGATAGACTTTGAGAAAAATGCGGATGGTTTCTATATCGATCCTGAAAACGGGGCGCTCATAGACCCGGAAACCGGTACGGTAGTCAGTGGCGGACGGGATGCCATCAGTGAATAAATACATAACCTCATAAATCTGGGAATACAGTGTAGTAATACCATTTTTATGAGGTTTTTGCGTTAATGGAAAACAACCGGACTTATATTCGCAAGAAAATTGTTGTCGTATTTCTTATTTGCAGTCTGGCTCTGGTTGGACTTTTTGGCAGATTGATTTATCTGATGGTGTGGGAAGGGGAATATTATTCCAATCTTGCCACGCAGCTCCATGAAAGAGAGAGAAGTATTAAAGCGGCAAGAGGTAAGATTATTGACAGGAACGGTACGGTTTTGGCTGATAACCGCACGGTATGTACCGTTTCCGTCATTCACAATCAAATAGAAGACCCGGAGGCTGTGATAGACCTGCTTGTAAAGGAACTGGGGTTATCCGAAGAGTATGTCCGTAAACGGGTGGAAAAGTATTCTTCCATAGAGAAAATTAAAAGTAACGTGGACAAAGAGGTGGGTGACCGGATCCGGGAAGCGGATCTTGCCGGCGTGAAGGTAGATGAAGACTATAAACGGTATTATCCTTACGGGGAACTGGCGTCCAAGGTGCTTGGATTTACGGGAAGCGATAATCAGGGGATTATCGGCCTGGAGGTTATGTACGAGGAGTATCTTGCAGGGGAGCCGGGAACGATTTTAACGGTGACAGACGCCAGAGGCGTGGAGGTGGATGAAGCCGGAGAGAGCCGGATTGAGCCGGTGGACGGAAATGACCTGCATATCAGTATAGACTTGAACATTCAAAGTTATGCCACACAACTGGCATACCAGGCTTACGAGACAAAAGAAGCCGAGAGTGTTTCCATTATTGTAATGAGCCCGAAAACAGGAGAAATTCTGGCAATGACCAACGTGCCGGAATTTGATTTGAATAACCCTTACGAATTGCCGGATGGTGAGGAACTGACCGGCGAGGCATTGCAGGACGCCCTAAATCAAATGTGGCGTAACGGTTGCATTAACGATACCTATGAGCCCGGTTCCACGTTCAAGGTAATTACCGCAGCAGCGGGCTTAGAGAGCGGCGTGGTCACGGAGAACAGTTCATTTTATTGCCCGGGATATGTGATAGTGGGGGACAGAAGAATCCGATGCCATAAGACAACGGGACACGGTGCGGAGGATTTTGTGCATGCGACAATGAATTCCTGTAACCCCGCTTTTGTAACCATTGGACTTGGTATCGGGGTAGATGCTTTTTATAATTATATTGAGCAGTTTGGTTTGATGACGAAAACAGGTGTGGATTTGCCGGGTGAGGCGGCAACCATTATGCATAAGAAAGAAAATATTGAAGAGGTGGAACTGGCAACCATGTCTTTTGGCCAGTCCTTCCAAATCTCGCCCATTCAGTTGCTTACCACTATTTCCTCCATCATAAACGGTGGAAACAGAATCACCCCGCATTTTGGTGTGCAGGTTACGGATAAGGACGGCAACCTGGTAGAAACATTGGAATACCCGGTGACAGAAGGCATTGTTTCAGAGGAAACTTCCGCCAAAATGAGGGAGGTCTTGGAACAGGTGGTTTCGGAGGGCGGCGGTAAAAATGCAAAGATAGAAGGAATTGCCATCGGAGGAAAAACCGCCACCAGTGAGACACTTCCCAGGGGACAGGGCGTGTATATCGCCTCTTTTGTAGGCTTTGCCCCGGCAGATGACCCGGAGGTAATCGCACTTGCCATCATAAATCACCCTCAGGGCCAGTATTACGGTGGTACGATTGCGGCACCGATTGTGCGACAGCTTTTTGAAAATATTCTTCCTTATTTAGGCATAATGGATTATAATGAAGAGTGATATAGAATTCCGAATGTGAGGTTTTGACAGAGATGTTACAAGGAAAAAAGGTATTGGTAATCGGCTCGGGCATCAGTGGAATCGGTGCGGTAAGTCTGCTAAATAAAATGGGTGCGATTCCTATTTTGTTCGATGAAAATGATAAGATGACGGAAGAAGCCCTGGAAGCAAAATTGCCGGAGAAAGTAAAGGCAAAATGCGTGGCAGTTACTCTGCCGCAAGAGATCAGGGAAACGGTAGAGGCACTGGTTTTGAGTCCCGGCGTACCTACGGATACTGACTTTGTAAATAGTTTCAGACAGAAAAAGATTCCCATTTTAGGGGAGATTGAACTTGGCTATATGCAGGAAAAGGGTAAGGTGATTGCAATTACCGGAACCAACGGAAAAACCACCACGACTACCTTGGTGGGAGATATCATGAAAGCCCATTTTGATGAGGTATTTGTGGTTGGAAACATTGGAAATCCTTACACAATGGAAGCGGATAAAACAACAGAAAATTCTGTGACGGTAGGCGAAATCAGCAGTTTTCAGTTAGAGACGGTACATACATTCAGGCCCGCCGTTTCGGCAATTTTGAACGTGACACCGGACCATTTGAACAGGCATCATACCATGGAGGCTTATGTGGAAGCCAAAGAAGCTGTGGCTATGAATCAGACGAAGGAAGAGACTTGTGTCCTGAATTATGAAAATGAGTACACGAGGGCTTTTGGGGACAGATGTCCTGCTTCCGTAAAATGGTTTTCCTCCGCAAGGGAGCTGGAAGAAGGTTATTTCCTGAAAGGGGAAATGATTTGTAAAGCGGAAAACGGCGTGGTAACAGAACTTTTAAATGTAAATACGGACATGAATCTGGTAGGAATCTGCAATGTGGAAAACGTGATGGCGGCGATTGCCATAGCGGAGAGCATGGCTGTGCCGATGGAAACAATTTTGCGTGTGATTAAAAATTTCCGGGCAGTAGAGCACCGCATAGAATATGTGGCAACGAAAAACGGAGTGAAGTATTACAATGATTCCAAAGGAACCAATCCGGATGCTGCAATCCAGGGGATAAAAGCCATGAATTGTCCTACGGTGCTGATCGGCGGCGGTTATGACAAACAGAGCGAGTACGACGAATGGATTGAAGCCTTTGACGGCAAGGTAAAGTGCCTGGTATTGATTGGACAGACGCGTGAAAAAATTGCAGAATGTGCAAGAGAACACGGTTTTGACAAAATTGTCATGGCGGATACATTCGAGGAAGCTTTTGAGGTGTGTGTGAAAACAGCACAAGACGGAGATGCAGTGTTACTTTCACCGGCATGTGCCAGCTGGGGGATGTTCCCCAACTATGAAGTGCGGGGAAAGATTTTTAAAGATATGGTAAATAACCTTAAGGAGAGATAGAGTGGCAGGGAAAGCGAGAAGAAAGGGACAATCGGAATATTTTTTTGACTACAGCTTGCTTTTGATCATACTGTTCCTGCTTGGTTTTGGACTGGTGATGATTTATTCCACCAGTTCTTACGAGGCGGCACAGGATTACGGCAGATCCACGTACTTTTTAGAGAAACAGTTGTTTGCTACGATTTTGGGCCTGATAGCCATGATTGTGGTGGCCAACATTCCCTATCATTTCTGGGCAAAGTTTGCAGGCCTTGCATATGCGGCGGCAGTCATACTGATTTTGCTTATCATTCCCTTTGGTAAAGAGGCCAACGGTGCAAAAAGATGGCTGATTATTGCGGGAATTTCCCTGCAACCGGCGGAGGTGGCAAAATTAGCCATGATTCTTTGTCTGGCGGTATTGGTAAGTAAAATGGGGAAGGGAATCAGAAAGGCAAAAGGCTTTTTTCTTGTACTTCTTGTACCACTTCCCATTGTGCTGATGGTTTGGAAGATTACCAGTAACATGAGTTCAGCCATTATCATTATGGGTATTGCAATTCTTATGTTATTTGTGGCAAGTCCGGATTATAAGAAATTTATTATTATGGCATTAGGGGTAATAGCAGTTGCGGCAGTGGCAGTTTACCTCATTGTGAATATGGCGGATAACAGCGGACTTGGCTTCCGAGGGGAACGTATTTTGGCATGGCTTGATTTAGAGAAATATGCTTCAGGAAAAGGCTATCAG
>CAYRLN010000060.1:0-7548 GCA_964425065.1 uncultured Lachnospiraceae bacterium
ATTATCCCTATGTCAGTATGCAGAAAAAGCAGTTACAGGCCATAGTCGGAGTGGCGGGTGGTGCTGTTGAGGGTGTGGAGGATTTGAATTTGGAGCGTAATGAATGCCAGATTGAAACGGCCACAGGCATTTATGATTGTAGTTTGGGAACGGAATTAGAAGAACTATCGGGAAAACTGAAATTGTTATCTTATGAAAGGCCGGAATAAAAACCGGGTGAAGTAGATTGGACGCACGGAAGATAGATTTTTCAAAATACAGTAAAATAGCAGAACAAAATCACTTTAGAAAACTGGGAAAAGTGGTTAACGTGGTAGGTCTTACCATTGAATCCGCCGGGCCGGATGCAAAACTCGGTGAATTGTGCCAAATTTTCCCGGACGGCGAAAATGCAAAACCAATTATGGCTGAAGTGGTGGGATTTAAAGACAGCAAAACATTGCTTATGCCATATGAGAGTGTGGATGGAATTGGTTCGGGGTGCAAGGTGCTTGGCACCGGCAGCCCGCTTTTCGTAGAAGTGAGCGAAGAATTGCTTGGCTGCACGTTGGATGGATTGGGAAGACCGGGTGATAACCGGACCATAAAGCACGGAAAGACATATTCCGTAGAGGCAAAGCCCCCTGATCCCATGAGCAGAATTATCATAGATGAGATTCTGACCCTTGGAGTAAAGGCGGTAGACGGTCTTATCACGGTGGGAAAGGGACAACGTATCGGTATTTTTGCCGGTTCCGGTGTGGGAAAATCCACACTCATGGGTATGTTTGCCAGAAACACCAAAGCAGACGTCAACGTCATTGCACTTATCGGCGAACGGGGACGTGAAGTGCGTGAATTTATAGAGAGAGACTTAGGGGAAGAGGGTATGAAGCGCTCTGTTGTTGTGGTTGCCACCTCTGACAAGCCGGCTCTCGAAAGAAAAAAAGCGGCACAGACAGCTACTGCTATTGCAGAATATTTCCGCGATCAGGGCAAAGATGTCCTGCTGATGATGGATTCATTAACCAGATTTTGTATGGCACAGAGAGAAATCGGATTGGCCAGCGGGGAACCACCTGTAACAAGAGGATATCCTCCCAGCGTTTACTCGGAAATGCCGAAACTGTTAGAGCGGGCAGGACGGGATTCGAAAGGCTCAATTACCGGACTATATACCGTCCTTGTAGACGGTGATGATTTCAATGAGCCGATTACCGATACGGCGAGAAGTATCTTGGATGGGCATATTATGCTCAGCAGAAAACTCGGCCATAAAAACCATTATCCCGCCATCGACGTGCTTCAGAGCATTTCCCGTTGCATGTCCCAAATCGTAGAGGACGAGCACAAAAAATATGCAGGAAAACTCAGAAACGTTCTGGCGACATACAACGAGGCAGAGGATTTAATTAATATTGGCGCCTATAAGCCCGGGAGCAATCCGAATATTGACTATGCAATTGCAAAAATCAATGCGGTAAATGATTTTCTCCGTCAGAATGTGGAAGAAAAGTTTGATTATAATCAGGCACTACAAATGCTGAAGGAATTGTTTGAGGAATGATAAAAGATGGCAAAGTTCCGCTATAAAATGCAGAGTATTCTGGATATCAAACTGAAAATGGAAACACAGGCGAAACAGGAATTCGCCCGCGCCAAGATGGCTTTGGACGAGGAAGAGGAAAAACTGGAGGCTTTGTATCAAAGAAAAAGAGAGTATGAAGAAAAAGCGGCGAGTCTTTTGACCGGTGGATTGCATGTACAGGACATACGGGAGAATAAAGCGGCACTTTTAAAGATGGACGAATATATCAAAGAGCAGAAGGTGCGGATACAGATTGCAGAGACGGCTTTGGAGCGCGCCAGGCTGAAACTGCAGGAAGTTATGAGGGAGCGAAAGACCCAGGAGACACTGCGGGATAAGGCTTTTGAAGAATTTGTGCGGGAGGAAAACCGCAAAGAGAGCAAAGAGATTGATGAATTGACCAGTTATACTTACGGACAGAAAGTGAGCGAAGCATAATGGCTAGAAGTACAGATATACAGACAATAGAAAAAAAGAAATTGCAGGCAGAACGGAAAAAACTGCGAAATGATCAAAAAAAGCAGAAAAAAGAGGCAAAGAAGAGAGCCCGTGAAATAGCGGCTCAGGAAGCAGCTTTGGATGATGATGAGGGCAACGGCATATTTACTTTCTTTGCTACAGTGGCAATTGTTGCGGTTTGGATCGGAATTATCTGCATTATCATCAAATTGGATGTAGGCGGCTTCGGCTCCGGCGTTTTAAGACCTATTTTGAAAGATGTACCTGTGATTAACAAGATTCTTCCGGATGAAAAGGAAATTTCAAATGATGCAAACACGGAAAATCCGGAAGGCTATACGCTTGCGGAATCGCTGGCTAAAATAGCACAGTTGGAAAAGGAAGTAGAACAGGCGAAAAGCAATACACTCAGCAAGGATGAGGAAATTGCAGAACTTAAGGCCGAGATTGCAAGATTGCAGGAATTTGAAAGCAAGCAGGTAGAATTCCAGCGCATTAAAACCGAGTTTTACGAGGAAGTCATTTATGCGGAAAACGGTCCGGGAGCGGAAGAATACCGTAAATACTATGAGGAAATGGATCCTTCTACTGCGGAATATTTGTATAAGCAGGTTGTGATTCAGATGGAAGAAAGCCAGGAAATACAGGATTATGCGACGGCATATTCCTCTGCTTCCATGAAGCCGAAACAGGCGGCAGGCATATTTGAATCCATGACGGACAATTTGGATTTGGTAGCACGTATATTGAGTGTTATGAGTGCAGAGGACAGAGGAGCCATTTTAGGAGTAATGGATCCGGATGTTGCAGCAAAATTAACAAAAATAATGGATCCTGAGTCTTAAGAAACACAGGAAAATAGCCGATATATGATTTAATCATAGGGTCTTATAGGGACTTTGTGATAGATGTTCTTACAAAGAACGGGAACCTTGACAACTACAGAGAGGAGAAATGTGAATGACTAGCACACCTGTAAACAATGATGTCATCAGCGTTATGCTGAACGCGGCATCACAAACTGTTCAAAAAGACAGAACAGACAACATTTTTTCGGATGTGCTGCAGAAACAATCTCAGTCCCAAGGCGCGGAGGTGTCAACTGCAGAAAAAAGTCAGGTAACTTCCAGAACGAAGGTGGAGAAATCCACTGGGGGAAAAATCAGGGAAGAGAAAACGACAAAAGCAGAGGAACCCAAGGCGGCAAAACCGGAAGCAGGTGCTTTGGAAGAAGTGCAGGACGAGGCTATGGAAGCTGCAGAGGAATTGGCAGGCCAATTGCTTGCGCAGATAGCAAGTGACCTCGGAATGAGTCGGGAAGAAGTACAGGCTTTAATGGAGGAATTGGGCATGAAACCTGTAGAACTGCTTAATGTGGAAAATCTGATGCAGTTCCTGGTTGCGGCAGGAGGAGAAGATGACAGTTTATCCCTGCTGACAAACGAAGAACTGTATGCGGCTTTCCAAAACCTTTGCGAGACCTTAGAAGAGGGTCTTGGCGAAATTCAGGAGCAGACAGGCATGAATCCGGAAGAAATTCTGCAGTTGCTGGAACAGGCAGCAAGCGCAGGAAAAGTTCAGGATGTTGAGATTGAAACGGCAGACACAGCCAAGACGGATACGGGAACAAAAACCGTGACGGACGCTTTGCCGGATGGCGATGAAATATCCGGTACAAAAGAACAAACCGTAACTGTACAGGAAAGTGGTCAGAGCGGAGAAGCAAAGGGAGAGGAAAGCGCTTTTGCAGATAATGCACAAGGTGCATTTGCACAGAATCTGCTTAATCAACAAAGCAGCGTTTATGCAACAAGTGCCATTCCGACAGAAGGTTATTTTTCCACAGAGACACAAATGATTATGAATCAGATTATGGATTTCATGAAGGTGAATGTGGGGGATGAAATAACACAACTGGAAATGCAGCTGCATCCCGAAAACCTTGGTTCGTTACAGATTCACATCGCATCCAAAGATGGCGTTATCACAGCGCACTTTACAACAGAAAATGAAGTGGTAAAGGAAGCACTGGAAGGACAGATGGTTCAGTTGAAAGAAACTTTCAAAGAGCAGGGCGTCAGAGTGGAAGTGATTGAAGTCAGTGTACAGACCAACGGATTCGCAAAGAATCTGGAACAGGGAAGAGGGGGACAACCCAGCCAAAGCAATGACAGCAGGCCACAGATGAAAGTCAGAAGATTGAATTTGCGGGATATCGAAGAAATTCCGGAAGAAGAACTGACAGAAGAAGACAAACTGGCTTCGGAGATGATGGCACAAAACGGAAATACGGTAGATTACACAGTCTGATTAAGGGCAGAAAGGAGGAAACATGGCATTAATAGCACAAGTTGTAGACGGACAAGTAGTAGAAAGCACTTCTACGTCATCACTTTCAACAACCTCTACTACAAGTAGCAATTCCATGGATAAGGAAGCATTTTTGCAACTGCTTGTGGCACAGATGAAATATCAGGATCCTTTGGAACCCACCTCTAACACAGAGTATATTTCACAGTATGCACAGTTCTCCCAGGTGGAATCTATGCAGAACATGAGCGCAAGTATGGACTTACAGAGAGCATCCGCACTGGTAGGACAGGAAGTATATATAAAAACCACAGGATCAACCGGTGAGACTACATTGGTGCAGGGCAGGGTGGAATATGTTGTTTACGAAAACGGCAAGCCGTATCTGGCAATTAACGAATCCCTTTATGCATTGGATGATTTGTATACCATTTCCGATAAGGATTATATGGCTGCTTATGAAAAGGGAACGGAATGGGCAACAAAACTTGCAAAACTTCCGGCAGTATACAACATTTCAATCGTTACAGACGGAGAGACCATTGATGAGTTGAAGGCTACATATGATGCAATGAATGACTACGAGAAGACCTTCATCGCAACGGATTTGGTAACTTCCCTGAATGAATATGTTGCAAAACTGGATGAACTTAGAAAGATGGCAGAGGCAAGTCAGAACACTGGCGACACGGATGGAGCAGGTGACGAAAATGAGAGTTAATAGTGGAAATTATCTCTCCATAGAACAGCTTCAAGACCAATACTTAAACCAAAACAGTACCGTGAAAAGCACAGGAAATGTGCAGACTTCGTTCCGCGATATCTTAGAGGCGAAAACCGCCGGCGAAGGTGTTTTGCAGAGTGGAGAACTGAAGTTTTCCAAGCATGCGGTTAACAGATTGGCTGACAGACAGATTACACTTTCAGCGAGTCAGATGGAGCGTTTGAGTAATGGCGCGAAGAAAGCAGGAGAGAAAGGAATTCAGGATTCCCTGGTATTGATGGATCAGTTGGCGTTTATTGTGAATGTACCCAATCAAACGGTAATCACAGCCATGGACCAGACGGAAACCTATGAAAATGTATTTACCAACATCGACGGAGCAGTTATTATTTAGCCGGACCTTTTTAGGAGGCTTATATTTCCCGACTGACAGAAGGAAATAAGGCGTCGATACGTTGGAGACAAACAGGAGGTCATTTAATTATGATGAGATCACTTTTTTCTGGTGTATCCGGATTGAAATCACACCAGACCAGAATGGACGTTATCGGTAACAATATCGCCAACGTCAATACAACAGCTTACAAATCCAGTTCCATGGTATTTAGCGATTTGATGAGCCAGACCACACAGAGTGCGTCAGGCCCTAACGCAACAACCGGAACCGGTGGTGTCAATGCAAGACAGATCGGTCTTGGTGTTAAGACCGGTGCAATTAACACAAATATTACAACCCAGGGTGCGGCACAGTCCACAGGAAATCCCTTTGATATTATGATCAACGGTGATGCATTCTTTGTAGTTAGCAATGGCAGCGACAACTTCTTTACAAGAGACGGTTCCTTTTACGTAGATGGAGTAGGTAATCTGGCGATGACCAGTACCGGTTTCAATGTAATGGGTTGGCAGGTTGACGAGGAGACAATGAGCATTAAGCAGGATACTGTTTCCGCACTTCGTATCATGAGCGCGGCAAACATGACATATCCGCCTGAGGCTACCTCAAAGGCTTATGTTTCCGGTATTATTGATAAGAACAATACAGATGTAACAAGTACTTCCGGTAAGGCAATCAACTTAAACTTTTATGATGCACTTGGTTATTCCTACACGGCGAGACTGGTATTCAAACAGTCCACTGAGACGAACCGGTATAGTTGCGAACTGGAGAAAATTCTGGATTCCCAAGGAAAGGAACTTGACATCAGCGGCGTAAGACTTGGCAACACCGGCGCAACCCAGGAAACTTACCGTCAGGTAGCTCTGGACACCAGTACTTATGTGTGGGACGGAACGAAACTTATGACAAGAAGCACCCCCCAGCAGGAAGTGGTGAATCTGGCAAATATTTTCAGTTCGGACGGCGGTATTCTGACAGGTGAAGCTGCAGAGCAGGCCGGAACGGAAGAACAGATGGCAGCCCTTGCAAAGGCGTATGGATACGAAGGATCTGTGGATGAGTTCTTTGGACTCAGAAAAGATATTATTGCAGATACAGGTGACAATTTCACATCGGGAGAATATTCCGTAAGCCAGTTGTTTGGCAATTACTTAAACGGTGATTTCCCCAGTTTTGAAAACCTTGGTCTGAATGCGGACACGGAGACTATCGAAAGTTTTACAACGGATTCCCGTACCTTTGATGGTATTATTGTAAACTTTGATGCGGCAAACGGTCCTTTTTCCGGCATTGGCGATGTGGACAGTACCATTACTACTGCAAAACTGAACCTCTCTGATCTTGGCGATAACTTCTCTGATATCGAAATTGACTTTTCAGAGTGTTCTATGTTTGATAACAGCGGTGCATGTACGGTAGCGGCAACTTCCGGCGACCTTGACGGTCTTGGAATGGGTCGTAAACTCGGTGAAATGAGCGGCATTGCCATTCAGCAAAATGGTATGATTTACGCTTCTTATGACAATGGTATGACAAAACTTCTTGGACAGATAGCAGTAGCGGAATTTGCGAATGCATCCGGTCTCGAGAAACAGGGAGACAACCTCTACTCTGCATCCATGAACTCCGGTGAGTTCGACGGTATCGGTATAGATGTTACCGTAAGCGGCGGAACCATGTCAACCGGACAATTGGAAATGAGTAACGTAGATCTTTCCGCAGAGTTTACGGAAATGATTACCACGCAGCGAGGTTTCCAGGCGAACAGCCGTATTATTACAGTTTCAGATACTTTGTTAGAAGAACTGACCAACCTGAAACGTTAATGCTTGAACATATAGGGAAAGGGTCGGCGGGTAAAGACCGCCTGACCCTTTTTGCCATATGATTGCTTTCTCTGAAAGAAAGGTAGGTAAAAAATGATTGAAGTTACAAAACTCGGAGGCCAAAAAATACTAGTAAATTCGGATTTGATTGAGATTGTGGAGGAGACTCCCGATACCGTCATGACACTCACTACCGGTAGAAAAATTATTGTAAAAGAAAGTAGACAAGAAGTGAAAAATTTAGTAAAATTGTATAGAAAGG
>CAYRLN010000061.1:0-7455 GCA_964425065.1 uncultured Lachnospiraceae bacterium
CCCTGATTGCATATGCAATCCACACCTTCTTCATGGAGAGAGGCTTTGTATATGTTCACACACCCCTGATTACAGGTAGTGACTGTGAAGGCGCCGGCGAAATGTTCCAGGTAACAACCATGGATTTAAATAACATTCCCAAGACAGAGGATGGAAAAGTAGATTTCTCGCAGGATTTCTTCGGTAAACCTACCAACCTGACAGTGAGCGGACAACTTAATGGTGAGACCTTTGCATGCGCGTTCAAGAATATTTACACCTTTGGACCCACTTTCCGTGCAGAGAATTCCAACACAACCCGTCATGCGGCTGAGTTCTGGATGATTGAGCCTGAAATTGCATTTGCTGATTTGAAGGACGATATGATTTTGGCAGAATCCATGTTGAAATATGTCATCCGTTATGTTCTTGAAAACGCACCTGAAGAAATGAAATTCTTTAATGAGTTTGTTGATAAAGGACTGATTGAGAGACTGGAGCATGTTGTGAATTCTGATTTCGGCCGTGTGACTTATACAGAGGCAATCAAGATTTTGGAACAGCACAATGATGAATTTGATTACAAAGTATACTGGGGCTGCGATTTGCAGACCGAGCATGAAAGATATCTGACAGAGAAAGAATTCAAACGTCCCGTATTTGTGACAGACTATCCGAAGGAAATCAAGGCTTTCTATATGAAACTGAATGAGGATGGAAAGACTGTGGCAGCTATGGACTGTCTGGTTCCCGGTATCGGCGAAATTATCGGCGGTAGCCAGAGAGAAGATAAACTGGAAGTGCTGGAAGCACGTATGGAAGAAATGGGTCTGAACAAGGCAGACTACGACTTCTATCTGGACCTCAGAAGATATGGTTCTGTCCGTCATGCCGGATTTGGACTTGGATTTGAAAGATGCGTTATGTATATTACCGGTATGGGCAATATCCGCGACGTTCTTCCTTTCCCCAGAACAGTGAACAACTGTGAACTGTAATTAGAAAGATGATAGTGAAAAAGACTTCTTTGCAAGTGGCTAAGAAGTCTTTTTTTATTTGCCGGTGGGTGTAAAAAATCAATTTGGGGATACCGATACAGCGAAAATAATGGTACAATAAAAAGGATAAAACGCGAGGGGAGAGGCGTATGGACGTGAGAGAACCGGTTCAAAGAGTATTGGACGAAGTAAAAATGGTAATCACCGGAAAAGACGAGAGTATTAAAAAGACTTTTGCGGCGATTTTGGCGGGAGGCCATATTTTGATTGAGGATGTGCCGGGTGTGGGCAAGACTACCCTTGCCATGGCATTTTCCAAGGCACTTTCCTTAGAAAACCGCAGAATGCAGTTTACCCCGGATGTTATGCCGGCTGATATTTTAGGATTTAATATGTTTCAAAAAGAGACGGGACAGTTTGTGTACTTTCCCGGAGCAATTATGTGCAATCTGTTTTTGGCGGATGAAATTAACAGAACATCACCGAAGACCCAGTCTGCACTTTTGGAGGTAATGGAAGAAGGAAGCGTTACGGTGGACGGCGAGAGCCGCAGCGTCCCCAATCCTTTTGTTGTCATTGCAACCCAGAACCCAAAGGGAAGTGCGGGAACACAATTGCTGCCGGAATCGCAGCTGGACCGTTTTATGATTTGTATCAGTATGGGATATCCGAACCTGCAGGATGAGGTGGAAATTCTGAAGGGAAAAAGTTCCGCATCCTTTATCTCTGAAGTCAATGCGGTTTTGTCCATGGAAGAGTTGCTTGACATGAAGTTTGAAGTAGAGAATGTCTACGTGAAGGACAAAGTTTTTGCCTACATTGCAGCTTTGGCACAGGCGACCAGAGAACATACCTATGTGGACTTAGGATTAAGCCCCAGAGGCTCCATTGCCTGTGTCCGTATGGCAAAAGCATGGGCGTATTTAAAGGGAAGAGATTATGTGCTTCCGGAGGATGTTGTAGAAATATTCCCGGATGTGGCAAAGCATAGACTTATGCTCAGCACAAAGGCAAGAGTAGCGCAGGTGACAGCCTCCGCGGTAATTCAGGAGATTTTGGCAAAAGTAAACCAACCTACATCTTATATGAGGAAAGAAGAGTATCGTGTTTAGTTTTTGGGGCTTGTTATTGGTGATTGTGGCGACTTTGTATGAGGCGCTGATGTATAACAATGAGACGATAATGCTGCTTGTATATATGGAAGCAGCATTATTTGTTATATCTTTTTTTAGCCTGTTACTGCGCAGATTGAAGCTTGAGGCAGATTTGGAAATTCCGGTGGGACTTGCAGAGAACGGCGGAGAGGGCATGATAAAACTTTCCGTAATCAATGAAGGACAGGCACCTATCACCAGAATGAAGGCTTTGCTGATCATCAAGGATGTGGCAAGGGGAAAGAGAAAACGCCGATGGGTTACGTTGCCGGTCATTCCCGGCGGTACATCGGAAAATGAAAATAAATATGAGTTTATAAGAAATATCCGGTTTTACGGCACCGGAAAATACATAGTTGTTTTGAAAAAAGTCCGTTTTTATGACATGACCGGTCTTTTTCATTGGAACATGAGAGTGAAAAAGGAAGCGCAGATTCAGGTATTGCCCAAATTGTATGATATGCCGGTGCAGGTGACCGCAGCTACAAAATACTTTTATGGGGAGTCGGATGTATATGACGAACATTCGCCGGGCTATGACAATACGGAACTTTTCCAAATCAGAACCTATCAGAGAGGAGACCGGGTCCAGAGCATCCATTGGAAACTGAGTGCAAAACAAGAGGAAATCGTGGTGAAGGAGCAGGCACTCCCGAAAGTGTGTCCCGTTATTTTGTTTTTGGATTTTACACCGGTCGGAAAAGGAAAGAAAGCAAAAAGGCAGCTGAGTTTTATTGATGCAGTGGCCAGTATTTCGTATTCCATGATGGATAACGGCTGCGCGCATTTTGTAGTGTGGTATGACAGGGATAAGATGGATGTGGAGCGCATCCGTGTAGATGACGAGGAAAGTCTGTTTTATTTCATCGGTACCCTTATGAAGATAAAGTGGATTAAGCCGGAGGAAGATTTAAAACAGCGTTATAAGGATAAATATCACAGCGAGCCCTATGTATGGGCATTTTCGGTGGATGAGAAGCTTCAACTGAAAAGAGAGGATAAACTGTTGATGAAACTGTCGGAAAAGAATTTGAAAAAATCATTGTCACAGATAGAACTGACTTTATAAAGGCGGATAGAGAAACGTGAGAGAGAGACGCGGAATTTGGTGGAAAGATTCTTCACCGGAATTTCAACTGCATAGAACGGACAGAAAAGCAAGACGGATGAGTATTGCCACATCAGTTCTTTTTGACGTGTTTTGTGCGCTCATTTTTCTATATTCTGCCATGGATATGGGAGCGAAGGCTTTCCCACAATGGGAATTACCGAATGGTTTTTGGGGCATTGCAATTCTGATTACAGTGGTTCTGATTGTCGGAATGGAGATCTCAAACCATGTGACAACGAAAAAGGCGTTGGGAATCAAAGCGGGGCTGCTTATTGTGGGTATTCTCGGTTTTTCCCTGTATATTTTTAGCGGAGGAAGAAGCGGAGACCTTTTATCCGGCCTTCGTGCCGTCTGGGACCCGTACTTGGATGTTTGGAACGATTACTATGGGATGAATTTGTCAGTGTCAAGAGGAAATAAAGGATTCCGGGCTATGGCGCTGGGCGCGGTTTTGCTGTTGTTATATTTTATACTTTTATATTTGGCCGGAGCGTTACGGAAAAATCATATTACAGCGATTCTGCCCTTTGGTATTTTGTGGTTGGAGCTTATGGTTGGACTGTCACCTGATGGTGCAGGATTGATTGTTTTTTTTGCAGGAGTTTTACTGGCAGCAAGCCATGGATATAAGAAAACTGATTTGAAGTTATCGCCCCGAAGCGGAGGGACGTTATTTCAAAGAGGACAGTTTTTTGCGTGGACCCGGGCGGCGGTTGCTATTGCAATGCTGTGCGGGTTGGCGGTATGGTTGGGCAAAGACAAGGCAGCCGAGCAGATTGCAGAGTATTCCGGACCTGTGCAGGAAATCGTGCGGGAAAGGATTGACAATATGTCTGATCCGGAATACTGGGAGCAGCTGGCGCAGAATATTTTATACGGTGGAAACCACTGGGTTGAGACGCCACAAAAGACAAAAGAATATTTGAATAACTCGGCCAGAGTATATGATGAAGTTGCGGTTTTTGATGTCCGAATGGACCAAAAGCCTGCCACCCATATTTACCTGAAAGGCTTTTATGCGGATACTTACGAGGATGGGGCATGGACAAGAGATAACGATACTTTTTCCCGGTTCTGCGTGGATAATGGTCTGAACCAGACCCGGATGATGACAGCAATTAACAGCCTTGGAACAGACAAATTAAAGGCTGCTTATCTGGCGGCGGAAAGGGAAGAAAACGTCCAAAGAATTGTTGCAACAGTGACCTATCGCAGGCTTTCCACTAAGACAGCGTATTTGCCCGTACACATGGAGATTAATCAGGCTATGGCGGTGCTGCAAAGCGATGGCAATTATATAAAGGACAAAGAGCGGGAAGAACTGAGCTTTACCATCTGGCATTACAAAGAATCCTACGAGGAAATGGTGGAAGAACTCGCGGATGCGGAAAAGCAGGATTGGGAAGAGGCTTACGAAGCATTTGTGCTACAAGAGTATACTAAGGTTCCATCGGATATGAAGAGTGTGCGGAACATTGCCGCAGACCTTGACAGATATGCCGGGGGAGACCGCCTGTATGCGGCTGCGCTGGTATCTGCGTGGCTGGAAGAGAACACCACATACAGTCTCACCCCGCCGGATTTGCTTTATGGTGAGGATCCGATTGAGTACTTTTTGGGAGAAAGCAGAATCGGTTATTGTATGCATTATGCCAGTGCGGGCGTCATGATACTGAGAGAAATGGGAGTTCCGGCAAGATATGTATCCGGTTACGTCGTTGACCGTGCGGATATGCGAAACGTGCTGGGAAGATATGAAGGAACTGTAATGGACAGCAGCGCCCATGCCTGGGTGGAAATCTACCTGGATGGCATCGGCTGGGTGCCTTATGAGATGACCAAAGGTTACACGGCGGCAGGCGCGGGTCTGGCAGGACATAACGGGGAATCATTAGAAGAACTGAAAGAGAATAAACCGGAAGCGGATATACCGTCTGAGAACGAATCTTCCACAGAGGAGATAACGTCTGCCGATGGTGAAAGTGCTGCTGAGAGTGAGGTAGTTGCTGAGAGTGAGGTAGTTGCTGAGAGTCAAGTGGCTGCTGAGAGTGAAGCGGCTGCTGAGAGTGAAGCGGCCTCGGAAGAGCAGCAGGGTGAAAGCGAAGTGAGCACTGAGAGAGAGCCGGAGCAATCCACTGAGAGTGATGCCGGTGGTGGGGAACAGGTGGGCGACGGTGAGCCGGAGGAAGAAACGGACGGTACAACAGAGTATCGTTTTGAAGTAATACCCAAAGAAGAACTGCCGGAGAAAACCATTATCGACTGGCCCTTTGACTGGATGCGCCCTGTGGCAATTACCGTTGTGGTTGGCGGAGTAATTTTGGCTCTGTACTTTACTCTGTTGCATCCTGCCATAAGAGTGCACCGTTTCTTCTCGAAGGAGAGAAACCAGCACAGAAAAGTGCGGAAGTTGATGCGCATGAAAGAGCCCCAGAGAGCCATTAAGCTGATGAACCGCTCTGTATATCAAAGACTGTGCTTCGATGGTAAATTTAAAAAAGGTCAGACGGACGTAGAGTACGGCGAGGTTTTAAAGGCAAGTTATCGTGCACTGAAGAGTCATGAATGGGACCAGTATATGGAAATTGTAAAGGCTGCGGTGTTCTCGGAAAGGGAGCTGACGGAGGAGGATATGAATTTCTGTTATGAGGTGTATCATGGCGTGATTTATGGGAGGTAAGGATGAACGAAAGAGTATATTTACTGCCGATGACAGCGGAAATGTATCATGAGTATTTCAAGGAATATCAGAATGATTTGGATTTGTACATAGATAAGGAGGCATATGCCGATTATGTGTATGATGAAGAAAAGGTTAACCAGTACATAAAAAGGCAAATTGATTTGAAACGGAAGAACTTTGCAATTATGTGCGGAGATGAAATGGTAGGAGAACTGGTTATAAAAAATATTGAAGAGTGCAAATGTGCCACCATGGGAATCGCCATGAGAAATATCAAGTACAAGGATAAAGGTTACGGAACGCAGGCGGAACTTTTGGCGATTGATTATGTGTTTCATGAACTTGATATTCCAACACTTTACGCAGATTCTATTTTGTCGAACACACGGAGCCGGCATGTACTGGAGAAGGTGGGATTTCAGTTGACTGGGGAGGATGAGCAATTTAAGTATTATAGAATTGACCGGGGGAATAAAGAGAAAGAGTGAGTATTAATTGATTATTGGTAGGGCAAAGGGCTGGATATGCAGAAAAAAGCATTCGTAGATGATTGGTTTACTGTTGAAGTGATAGACCAAGATCAGTCGGATATTGAGAGTACAATAGTAGATAAGATTGTTGCAGGCTTTTCTCAGATAGAGCGAAGCGGGAAATTGCAACAAGGAAACGGGTTGTTTGATTTTGGGGATTTTCAAATACATATCTAAGAATTGGATTGTTTATATGAGGAGGCTAGAGTGAAGTGGAGAAACCGTATAATTTATATTGGGAGAGATGCTGGCAGGAAGAAAATCCCACGGAGTTGTAGGATAAACCAGTGGTTTAAAAATATCAGTTGAGAAGATATGGTAAATCCATTTTATATAGCTCATAATATTCTTGTGGGAATAAAGAAGGAGGATGCTATGTTGGAATGTATAGGAAACAGTATATTTGAAAACCGAAAGAAAAAGGGGTTAACACAAGAGCAACTTGCTGAGACCATGGGAATAAGTGCTGTCGCTATCTCAAAGTGGGAAAGAGGAGTTTGTTTGCCGGAACTAAGTATGGTGTGCCAGATGGCTGATTATTTTCAAATAAGCGTGGATGAACTCTTGGGCAGAAAGATTCATTTGTTGGAGGAAGAAGAAAAATATAGTGATAGTTCGTTCAAACAATTGGATTATAATGTTCGAAAGAATCTTATTCATAGATATGAGAATAAAGAATGTACAGTAGGTTTATTAGAGGGATTATCAGAATTAGAGGATAATACGATTCAAAAAATCTTAAAAGAATTGAATAACACTACACTGATATATGCGCTTGCTGGTGCATCTGGAAAAGTGTGCAAGAGAGTAATGGAGAATTTGTCAGGTAGGATGCTATGCTTTGTAGATGACAAACTACAGAAGGAGAAATTTGAAGTGGGGAAAATAGAAGTGGCACAGAATGCGGTGTTGCAGATATTACAAGTGGTGTGAGAATGACTTGTAATTCTGTGCTAGACATAGAAGAAGTGCAAATGCAGTTGAGAGCATTTTTGCAATA
>CAYRLN010000062.1:0-2478 GCA_964425065.1 uncultured Lachnospiraceae bacterium
GCCCCCGGAGATCTTTTCATTATCAATCAATATGAGAGCCATAAACTGACCCAAATTGATGACATGGTGCATGAGAGAATTGTGCTTTCCATTCACCCTGACTACGCCAAAAAACTTTCCACTCCGGAAACTGACTTAGACTATTGTTTTTCAAACCGCAATGAAAATTTTCAGCATAAAATTTCTTTGAACAAGGAACAGCAAAAGCGGTTTTTGTACTATGTAAACAAAATCACCTCCGCCGACGGCTTTGCCCACGATATTATTGAGCAGGCCGCCTTCATGGAATTATTGGTAATGATTAATTCCATCGCTGCCGGCGCACAACGGGACAGGGAACCGTTACCCGAAGTCTTAACCACTTACAAATACAACCATCAGGTAGACGATATTTTATCCTACATCAACCGCAATATTTCCAATGACATTACCATTGAACAGATTGCCGGAGCGTTTTTCCTAAGTGAATCCTATATATGCCGCATTTTCAAAGCTGCCACCGGCACTACCATCGGTAAATATATTACCGCCCGCCGGATTAGCATTGCAAAAGCACTTTTAAACGAAGGTGTTTCCGTATCAGAAGCTTTTGAGCGAAGCGGTTTTACAGATTACAGCAACTTTTTCAAGGCCTTCGCAAAAGCAGTTGGTGTTTCACCCAAAAAATACGCGGGACTAACAATCAGTTAGCCCCGCATATCGGGTTTTTCTTTCTCCAAATTGTGATTGACTTTTATCGTCAAACCATGTACAGTATTATTAGTTCTAAAAGTTCAAACTTTTTTTCATAAAGATTATTCTTTAAATTAACATTCTTTTATTTCAAGTCTTATTTCCCACTCCGGTACCTTGACAAGTTAATAAAAGACTTTACACCTTTTCAGCTATTGTAAACATAATAATTGTTGTAAAGGAGATACAAACCATGACCAATGACGAATTATTTTTGGCACTTTCCAATTTATTTTCCACTACCGTTTCTAACTTAGTTAACGTGGAAATACCGCGTATGATAGAGGAAGCCCTGGAACCCGTCAAGGCTGATATACGGGAAATGAAGGCTGATATTGCCGAACTGAAAGCAGCGGTCGCCGAACTGAAAGCAGCGGTCACCGAACTGGAAGCCAGGGTTACCGAACTGGAAGCCAGGGTTACCGAACTTGAATACCGTACCAAGCGACTGGAAGTCAATCAGGAAAATATTATAATTCCCAGCATAAAACGCTTAGAAACCAACCACGTAAATATTATCATTCCTCGTCTAACTGAAATTGAATCCTGCTACCTTAGTACTTATGAGCGTTATAAGGCAAATACTGAGGAATATGAGGTAATGAAACTTGATATTTCTGTTCTCAAAAGCGTAGTTGCAGAACACAGTGAGTTTTTAAAAAGTTACAGAGACAAATAATGTACCACGAAATATATAAACAATAAACACCAAGCAAATAAAAGGTGTAAAGTCTTTTACTAACTCGTCAAGACGAATTGTTTTAAGACTTTACACCCTTCCATTTTCTTTTTGTGTGTTACATGCCGCGCCAACAGTAGCCTTTATCTATCCTTTAATCGCTTCACACACCGTTTTCGCAATCAAATCCAAACCTTCTGCACAGGGATGCAGATTATCTTCTGAATACAGTTTCATTCTTTCCACTTCCGGCAAATCCATAAAGGTTTTATGGATGTCTATAATCCGCACATCCGGATTGCGCTCCGCAATCTCCTGATAGAACGGAAGTAGCTGCTGCAGGTATTTCTCCTGATGTCTGCGCCAGATACACTGCATTACCGGAGCAGGGATTCCCATATAAATCTTAGCCTCCGGAGCCATCACGCGGATGCCGTCAATAATCCTCTGGTAACAGGAAACGAATTCCTCTTTTTCCGCTATCAGATTCAGATAAGGATCCACCACATCCTCCACATCCCCGAGACCATCCTGGGCATCGTTTACTCCTAATAAAATTACATAAATATCGCCTCTGACAGCCAATCCTTCCACATATCTGCTCTGTCTGAGATAAGGCAAACCGATTGGTCTGTCACCTAACATTTTGTCAATGACCGTGCTGCAACAGACTCCTTTATTATGCACCTGATAGCCTTCTCCCAAGTGTTCCTGCAATTTGGAAGGATATGCCTCCTCCGGTTTTACACCGAATCCTTCCGTGATACTGTCTCCCAGGCAAACCACTTTTACGATGGATTTATCATCTTCAATACAATAAAGTCCTGCGCCATGTCGCGCAATAGTATCTGTCAATTTTCCGTCTTTGATTTCGATGACCCTACCGGACCAGACCTCCCTTACTTTGCCGTAAGAAGAAAGGATTCCGTCTGCTTTGGCCTGTTTTAAGTCGAAGGTCATTTCCTTCTCATCTTCAAAATTAAACAGCGCAATATAGTGCTCCGCTCTATCCGGATGCCGGCTGTGCCATACGGCCCCGGTACTGTCCAAACTAAGCTGCTGTCTCT
>CAYRLN010000062.1:2488-7335 GCA_964425065.1 uncultured Lachnospiraceae bacterium
CTTAAAGGCAGGATCCAGCAACGACAACACTTCCCAATTTGTCAGAATTGACAGTGTCCAGTCATCCAATTTGGTCATTTCCGCTCCCAGCATAAGAGGAGAACCGAACAGACACCAGAGAGTCATCATGGTCACCTGTTCCTCTTTGGTAAACAAAGTCTCTCTCTCTGCACCGAAACCTTTTCCCACAAATCCCAAGGGCAACATATCACAATCCGGATAACACCCCTCGGACACATGATTCTGCCAAAGTTCACAGCGTTCAAACATGTTGAGAAGCAAATCCCAATTATCCCAAAAATCATCTGTAATACGCCACATGTTGGCATACTTCTCGTAATGCCATGCGCTCTCAATCACTGCCGGTCCCGGAGACAAACTGAGCACAATGTTTCTGCCGCACTTAGCGATGGCATGATGAAGCATTTCCACCTCTTTTGCAGTGGACCAGGGCTTTCGTCTGTCAATATCATCACGGCAGATATCATCACATTTAATGAAATCCACTCCCCACCGGGCATAGAGTTCCAGCAGGGAGTCATAGTATTCCTGGGCTCCTTCCACGTCATGGCGCACCCCGTACATATCCGGATTCCAAGCACAAACGGAAGAAGGATCCGCCACATCTGCCGCCGTCACATTGGTTCCTTTAATCTTACAATGCATATGGGCCGCGATTCTCGGGATACCACGCATAATATGTATACCAAATTTCAGTCCCTTAGAATGTACATAGTCCGCCAAGGGTTTAAAGCCCGCTCCGTTCACAGAAGAGGGAAATCTCTCCGGACAGGGAAGCAGTCTTCCATACTCATCCATTTCCACTTTTCCAAAGGGAATGTACTGGTATTTATCACGCTGACTTCCTGCTCCATAAGAATACCATTCGATATCCACCACAATATATTCCCAGCCACAGTAGGACATTTTTTCAGCCATAAAATCAGCATTTTGCTTTACCTGTGCCTCATTTACCGTAGTGTCATAGTAATCATAGCTGTTCCACCCCATGGGCGGTCTCTTCACAAAGCTGTTTTTATCCATTTTTGTAAACCTTTCTGTCCACTAATTTCCTATCTATATCACTGCGACCCAAATCCTACCGATCCATTTCCCAACTCTCTCCGGGTTGTAAATCAATCTCCGTAATCCGGTCACCATAAATCACCTTGGTCTGCAATTTTGCCTTCGCGCGAATGACGCAGTTTGTCAGTTCTCCATTCTTCCAAGCCAAATCAATTTCACCGCCGCCTTTTACGCAAAGTCCCTTTATGTGTCCTTCTCCCCATGCGGAAGGAAGGGCCGGTAAAAGCACAATTCGCTCTAACGTACTCTGCACCAGCATCTCGGCAATTGCAGCCGCAGCCCCAAAATTACCATCGATTTGGAAAGGGGGATGATTGTCGAACAGGTTGGGTAAAGTTGATTTCTCCAACAGTTTTTCTAAATGGGCATATGCCGTTTCCCCATCCCAAAGCTTTGCATAATGATTGATAATCCATGCGCGGCTCCAGCCTGTATGGCCGCCGCCGTTTGCCAGTCTGCGCTCCAAAGTTACCCTTGCCGCCTTTGCCAGATCCGGTGTCTTATCCATCAGAATCTGCTCGGAAGGATGCAAACCGTATAAGTGGGAAATATGTCTGTGTCCCGGCTCCCACTCCTCATAGTCTACAGGCCATTCCAATATGTTTCCCTTCGATCCGATTTGGGTAGGTACCAGTCTGTCCCTTGCATCTATAAACTGTTTTGTCAGTTCGTCTTCAATGCCAAGAATCTCCGCCGCATCAATACACTGATTAAACAAATCCCGCAGAATCTGGTTGTCCATTGTTACACCGGCTGTGTTCGCTCCCATTTCACCGCTGGGTAAAATGAAAGTATTTTCCGGCGAGACAGAAGGACATGTCTTCAAATATCCGTCATCCTCAATCATGTAATCCAGGAAGAATAAAGCAGCATCCCGCATAATGGGATAATTTTCCCGCAAGAACTCTTCGTCCTTTGTATATTGATAATGCGTCCACTGGTGTGTGCACATCCATGCTGCTCCCATTACCCAATAAGAACCGGGCACCCAATGATCCTGTGTCACCGTGTCACCCCAAATATCTGTATTATGATGGCAAATAAAACCGCGGCATCCGTACATCACATCCGCTGTCTTCTTGCCATTGGGATACATCTTCTTTATCAAATCGAACAAAGGAGTATGGCACTCGGAAAGATTGCAATTTTCCGCCAGCCAATAGTTCATCTCCGTGTTGATATTAATCGTAAACTTGGAATCCCAGGGCGGCAACATATCTTTATTCCAAAGTCCCTGTAATGTGGCAGCTAAGGTTCCTTCCCTGCTACAGGAAATAAGCAGATACCGGCCATAGTCAAAATACAATTTTGACAGTCCCTTATCCACGCTGCCTTTCATGGCACTCTCTATTCTCTCATCCGTGGGAATACGGTCAAACTCTGACAAATCCCCCAAGCTAAAATCCACTCTGCCATAGAGAGAACGATAATCCGCAATATGCCTTTCTTTCAGTTCCTTATAGGGCACTGCTGCTGCCTGATCTATCTGCGCCCGGATTTCTTTCTCCACATCTTTCATGTAGTATGTCGTACCCGCTGCAAAATAAAGAATTACCTCGTCCGCTTCTTCTACAATCAAGTGCTCGCCAATAACCTGTGTCCTTCCTCCTTTTGCCTTGACAGTCACCTGCATGGCAAAATCAAATCCGCCTTTGCCCAAATTGCCGTAAAGGCAAATTCCATCCGTACCTTTTTTCCGGATTCCGTCGTAAAATTTCTCACGGCGGAGCAACACCCAGAAATTGATACTGCCCGGCTTATCGGCAGTTATTTTCATACACATCACCTGATCCGGTTGTGAGAGGAATGCCTCTCTTTCATAATTCACATTGTCTGCCGTAAATCTATTTCTGTAAACGGCCTCTTCCAGATCTAAGCTTCTCTCGTAGTCTGTCACTTCACCGATATTTTCAAAGTTAAAATGTATGTTTCCGAGCGTCTGATAAGGATGCATACTATCAGGGCATCCTGACATGGCAAAACGCATCAGGCGCTCTGCTTTTTTAATCTGCCCGGACAAAATCAGACTTCTGATTTCCGGCAAATACTTTTTCATATCGGGATTATTTCTATCCACCGGTGCACCATACCACATACTGTCCTCATTGACCTGTATAAGTTCGTCTCCCGGTTTGCCGAAAATCATCGCTCCCATGCGTCCGTTTCCGAGAGGTAACGCTTCCTCCCACACAGACGCAGCTTTTTTATACCATAATCTGCTCATTGTAACTCCATTTGCCCCCTTATGTGTTTTTTCTGTTTGCGCACACGCGCCCTTCTAACTATTTTTAGGTTTTTTCATACGCTGCCTGAAAAGTGCCGACACAACTTCTTTCAATACCGCTTCCGTTTCTTCATCCACTTCGCGAACGGCCGCTATTACCGATTTGTAATTTTTCTTCCACTTTCCTGCAAAGTCAATTAAATTTTCCGCTTCCGCCGCTAAAACAACTTTATACAAGGTATCCACAAATGTCTGCAGTTCCTGCTGACTTAAGCCGGCAATCCATTCATTCATTGCAATATTGGACTCCCTGCGGCTTTTGTAAATCTCATCGGCATATACAAAATGATTTCCGGACACCTTCCATGTGTACGGATCATGTTGGAAAAGGCCAAATGCCTTACTTTCCACCACCTGATAATCCCCACCGTTTTCGAAAATCATCCCCACCACGGAAGACTGGGGTAATATTTTTACTACTCTGTCCGCAATTTCTTCATAGCCGCATTTCTCACGTATGTCCTGACGAAATCCCGGACCATCCATATTGTAAATTTTGAGAATACGTTCCTGAACATGGTCAATACAATTCATGGAAGCATAGACAGCCAGATTTCCTCCTTTGGAGTGACCGCCTACATAAAACGGACGATAAAATCTGGTCGCAACCATATTCAGATATTTCACACTGTATTCCTGTGCCGGAACCGGTGAGAGATACGCCATATTGAAATCTTCCTTCCATCCTACGATGTTCTCATCCGTTCCGCGGAAAGCAATGTAAATCGTACCGTCCTCCAACAGAAATGTCATTGCGGCGAATTGTGTCTCCCACTCGTTTTCTATGATGTTTACATAGCAGTTTATCTTCAAATTCATGTATCTTCTGCTTTCCAGCATGGCGTAAAATAAAGCACGGTTTTCTTTTTCATACCGCTCATCTGCAAACAATTTTTCAAAATCAACATGCTCCAGCAATTCCTGCATGGATACGGAAGGCTTATTCTCCGACACAAACGGAACAAGCCCATCAAATTTCAGATAACTGAACTGGCATAAAACCAGACTGTCAACATCATTCATGGGCTCATTCATAAAAGTATTATTTCCGTATTCTTTTACATATCTGATAATAGCATTTGCCACCTGCAGAACTCTCCTTCCGCTTTATTTTCCCCGGCCTCATACTATTTCAAACATAACAGTTTCCATTATTCGCCGAATACTGCTCTGTAATCTGCCTGGAATTTCTCGATACCGGCATCTGTCAAAGGATGTTTTGTCATCTGTACAATTACATTGTAAGGAACAGTAGCAATATCTGCACCTGCAAGTGCACAATCGGTTACGTGGATAGGATTACGAACGCTTGCCGCGATAATCTGAGTATCCAAATCTGTTACCGCAAACATATCGGAGATTTCACGGATTAAATCTACACCTCTCTGGCTGATATCATCAAGACGGCCAAGGAAAGGAGATACATAAGTAGCACCTGCTCTTGCAGCAAGGAGTGCCTGGTTAGCACTGAAAATCA
>CAYRLN010000063.1:0-7321 GCA_964425065.1 uncultured Lachnospiraceae bacterium
ATCTGAAAGAGACAAAGGGACCCGTTATTAACTTTGCTTCCGGCGCAGGTCTTTTCGGCAACTTCGGCCAGTGCTCCTACGCAGCAGCAAAAGAAGGTATCCGCGGACTCAGCCGTGTAGCAGCAACAGAGTGGGCAAAAGACGGTATCAACGTAAACGTAATCTGCCCTCTTGCTTGGACCGCACAGCTTGAGAATTTCCAGATGGCTTATCCTGAAGCATTTGAAAAGAACGTTCATATGCCTCCCGCAGGCCATTACGGTAATGTAGAAACAGAAATTGGCCGTGTCTGTGTACAGCTTGCTCACCCCGATTTCAAATATCTGACAGGTGAAACCCTTACTTTGGAAGGCGGCATGGGTCTGAGACCGTAATATAACGCATCTCGCAAAGCATATAAAAGGCAGTTCCTTTGAATCCGATTTCAAAGGAACCGCCTTTTTTAATTATACTTTATTCTTTCAGTTCTTCCAGTTCAGTCTCCGTCTCAAGCATACGTTCCAGCAGTGATTCCTGCTGATGTTCTTCCTCATCTAACTGCGACTGCAGTTCCATCAATCTGGCATAGTCCGATGCCAATGCCGGATCCATGAGTTGCATTTTCAGTTCTGCTGCCTTTTCCTCACTCTCCGCCAAAAGGTTTTCATATTTTTCCAGCTGCTTTATAAGACGGGATTTGATTTTTCCGGGATTGTAATAAGACTTTTTATCAAACACATCCTGCAAGGTCGGTTCTCCCCCTCCCGTTTTCCTTACCGGATTTACAGCAGTTAAATTCACAGACTCTTTCCTCAGTGTCATACCTGCCTTAGCCTTTTCCTGCAGGTACTCTTCATACCCGCAATGATATTGTTTTACATCCGTTGTTCCGAATTCCAATATCCCCGTAGCTACCTGTTTCACAAAATATCTGTCGTGGGAAACGAATAAAACGGTCCCGCCAAAATCCCGAAGCATCTGTTCCAACGTCTCCTTTCCAACCATATCCATGTGATTGGTAGGCTCGTCCAAAATCAGCAGATTCGGCTTTGTCTGAAACATTTTACACAAAGCAAGTCTCACTTTCTCTCCACCGGATAGCTGCCCCATCTTTTTCTCCACATCCTCACCGGAAAACAGAAAACTTCCCAGGGCACTTCTCACATCCCCTCTTAACAAATCGGGATATTGTGCCCAAAAGTTTTCCAGCACCGTTTGATTAGGGTCCACGTCCTCTGTCACGGCTTTTTGCTGATCAAAATACCCCCATTCCACATTTTGCCCGATTGTAAAGGTTCCGCCCAAAGGTTCCACCATTCCCACCAGTGTTTTCAGCAAAGTAGACTTTCCTTTTCCGTTTTCTCCCAAAACAGCAAGCCTTTCGCCCTTACGAAGTTCAAAGGAAACTCTGCTCAGTTCTTTGTCATAGCCAATCCTTAGGCCTTTCGCCGATAGCACGTCCGTATAACTCTCCATTCGGGGTGTAAACATCGCATGAAACGTTTTCGTATCAAAGCGCCTGGGTTTCTCTACCTTGACCATATGCTCTATGGCCATTCTCTTGGAACGGGTTGCCGCCACCTTGGTAGGCGTATTTTTCCACTTTTCAATCCATTCTGTCAAACGCTGTATTTCCTTTTGCTGCTCCTCGTAGTCTTTTTCCTGTTTTATCAAATCCTCTTCTTTCCGCTTTACGAACGCGGAATAGTTTCCGGGATAACGCTTTATTCGGTGATATTCTATCTCATAGGTCACGTCTATGATCCGGTCCAAAAACATCCGGTCATGGGACACGATAATTACAGCCTTATCATAAGTTTTTAAATAGTTTTCCAGCCATTCGATAGTGGGCAAATCCAAGTGGTTGGTAGGCTCATCGAGCAACATAATGTCCGGTCTGCCAAGAAGCAGCTTGATAAATGCAACCTTCGTCTGCTGCCCGCCCGAAAAACTTCCGATGGGACGTTTTAAATCCGTAAGGTCAAATCCAAACTGCTGGAACATCACTTCCATATCCCGTCTCCACGTGTAACCTCGCAGTGCTTCCATCTTCTTTTGCAAACCATCGTACTCATACAAAAGTTTTTCGTTATCACTTTCATCATGCAGTCTTTGTTCTATTTCTGCCATTCTGGTTTCACATGCAAAAATCGGGGCAAAAGTCTTTTTTATCTCTTCCTCCACGGAAATTTCCCCATCCGGAAAACTAATCTGGCGCAGAAAACCTATTTCCTGCTTTCCGGCCATGAATATGCCGCACTCCTCATCACTGTCCAGATTATTCATCTTAATATCTCCGGCAATCAGTTTAAGTAACGTAGTTTTTCCGCATCCGTTTCTTCCCACAATCGCTATTTTTTCATTGTCGCGAACTTCAAAGTTCACATCTTCCAATATGGTATCCGCCGCATATTGTACAAGGGCGTGTTTGATTTGGTACCTCATTTTTCTTTACCTGATTATTTTTGTTTCTGTGTTCTCCCTGTGTCCACCTGATAGAACCATAACTTTTCGTCACCGTTCTTCGTGAAAGCGTACCCCTCTTTTTTCAAAAGTGCTTCCCATATAGCGTCTGCCACTTCATTCTTTTTCAGAACACAGAATCCGCATTTTCCTTTCTGTTGTCTTAGGAATCTCTTTACAATATCCTTTGCAATTCCCCTGTTACGATATTCTTTCTCAATATAAAGTTCCTCTATATAACTGATACAACCGTCCGGTTCGTCCTCCGCTTTCGGAACCGCCATAACCGTAAATCCGGCGGCTTTCCCCTCCACAAAAACCAGAAACATTTTCTTTTCCGGCTCTTTGAAAAAATCTCCGTATATCTTTGGCAAATAGTTCCCCGCCTCATCCCTCTGGGTTGAAAGCCATGGATTATACAGCGAGAGTTCTTCTATGTATGCATTAAACAACCGGCGGCTTTCTTTTAAATGATGTTCTGCCGGTTCCATATGATAACCGTCTTTTTCATCGCAGGCATTCTCATATGTCCACTGGCAGGGAAAGACACCTTTCAAAATCGGGCGGTATTCTCTGCTCAGTTTATCCGCTTCTTCCATGGTCAGTTCTTCAAAGCACTTAGACTCAAACAGTTTCCCTTTTACCCCTGCGAAACCGCCTTCCTGTAATTCGAAAGCCATCAACGAATCATAATTTTTTCCCTGGGGGTCTGTAATTCCAAAATGATCCGCCGTCACAAAACCATGCTTCGGATAGTAACCTGGTTCTCCGAAAATTGCAATTCCCGGATATCCTTCCTCTCTTGCCAACTCCATGGTGTACTCCAAAAGTGCACCGCCCACACCTGTATTTTGGTACATCGGGTCCACCGCCAAGGGGCCGAAGGTGATGATGGGATATTCCGTATCCCCATCCTTTACCACTGCTTTGGAATACATAATCGTTGCTGCCACTTTGCCTTCTATAGTAGCAATCCGGCTCAATTCCGGCAGATAATCCTCGTGCATCCTAAGTTTTCTCACCAGCAAATGTTCGTCACACCCCGGACCGTGCAAATTACAAAATGCCCTCAGACACAGTTCCTCTGTTTCCAAGTAATCTTCCTTTGTTTCTTTTCTGATTTCTATTTTATCTCTCATGGTCGTAATAACCTTTATCCTTCCTTGATCCATTTCTTTTACCCCGTTCCATTCTCCGGAGCAAAACCTTTTGTCTCGCTTTTGCAAACGCCTCTTCCCGCAACATACTTTGATAGGTTTCCCACCGTTTTTCGGAAAGTCTTCCTTCTTCCAAAGCCCGCCTCACTGCACACCCCGGCTCAGTTTTATGACTGCAGTCAGAAAACTTGCAGCACGCAATCAGTTCTTCGATATCCTCAAAGGAATTTTGCAATCCTTGCTCAGCCTCACTTATAAGTAATTTTCGCATTCCGGGAGTATCAATAATGCACCCTCCCCCCTGCAGCACTTTCCCGTTTGGCAGCCGGATTTCGTCCGGCAAAAACATGCATTGCTTATAGGTTGTGGTATGACGTCCCTGGGCATCCGCCTCCCTGATGCCACCTGTCAGCATCTCTTCTTTCCCCATAAGCACATTGGTCAGGGAAGTTTACCGTTTTCAATCTTCCAAATAATTTCTCGTTTTCTGCCAGCAATTCATAACGTTCCCTGTGAACCGCCATGACAGTGGCTTTTTCATACATTTTCTGATTCATTGTTTTTTCTCCTCATTTTCCTGTTTTCATAAAAGATTCTGATTTGAGATTGCATATGAACCAAAAAAGCCGTGGTATCAAAATGACACCACGGCAAATAAACATATCAAAAAAGCCTTATTTATTCGTAAACGAGGTAATCATATGCAATCTTCTGTTGTCTGTTACAATTAATAATGTCTTTGCCATAATCTTTTACCTCCTTCTTTCTGATTTATTGTAAAGAGCAAGTTCTCTCTTCCTTAGTCATAATAGTTCCAAATCCCATACTTTGTCAATTGTTTTTTTTCGTAGTCATGATACAATAAAAATGATGCGTATACGCTAAAAAATGTTTCTGCGAGGAAAAAATAAATGATTCATCAAATTACAAGTATTGTCAGAGAGGCCGGTCTTCTCATGGACAACAACACAAATGTGGAGCAAAAAGGAAACGCCTCCAATTACGTAACAGATGCGGACATTCATGTTCAAAATTTTTTAACCGAAAAGTTACTGGCCCTGCTTCCCGGCAGTACGGTTGTCGGCGAAGAAAATGATAAACATCAGGCCGCCGGCGGTTACACCTGGGTCATTGACCCCATCGATGGCACCTCCAACTTTATCCGTGGTCTGGGACTAAGTGTTATCTCCGTGGGACTGTTAAAGGACGGCATTCCTCATGCAGGAGTCATCTATTTCCCTTACAGGGACGAGATGTACTGGGCCGAAACAGGAAAAGGGGCTTTCATGAACGGAACTCCTATTCATGTATCCAATCGGGATTATGCCCACTCCCACCTTTGCTCCGCAATGAGCTTATATGACAAAAAACATGCAAAATCCTGCTTCAACATCATCGAAAAAATTTACAACGAAACCGATGATTTGCGCAGACTGGGCTCAGCCGCCTTAGAATTGGCTTTTCTTGCAGCAGGACGTGTGGAACTTTATTTTGAAATCCGTCTGTTTGCCTGGGACGTGGCCGCTGCTGCCACCATTGTCAAAGAAGCCGGCGGTTTCATCGAATTCTTATTCCACGATAATTTACCGGTTCCGGGGCCTTTCGGTGTCATTGCCGCAAACAGCGAAGAAAACTTTAACAAACTCAAAGAGATTGTATACGGTGAACTACCGGCGCAACCTTACTAGTTACCCCAAGCGCAAAAAGCGTTTCCACTCGTGAACCAAACAGAAGCATATTAAAAAAGCCGGAAGTGCTATTTCGCACTTCTGGCTTTCCCATTTCTTCGCACATCTTTTGGCATTTTTGTAAATTTCTCATATTTTTCCGCACTATATTTTTCCGTGCGGTTCTTTTTTCTTCCGTTTTTTGCTTGTCCGGACGCATTTTCTCTGACGCCAAGTTTGCGGCGGCCTCTTTCTTTATCTCCGCCAAATTTTCTGTCGCCTCTGCGGGTGTCGTCCCGACGTTCCTCTCTTCGACCATCCCGTCTCTCGCCGCGACGTTCCCCATCGCGTTGTTCGCCTCTTCGACCATCCCCTCTCTCGCCGCGACGGCCTTTTCCGTCTCCTTCACCGTTTTTGCGTCTCGGAGTGCGGGGCTGCTCCATCTCAATTTCCTGAAGTTGTTCTCCAACCTGCATTTTCACAAGAGCCGCTGCAAGCTGCATAGGATCCAGTTCATTTTCTGTCATGTACTCTTCCAACATTTCTTCCAGTTTATCCAAGTTTCCGGTCTGGGCCATGAGTGCTGCATCTTTCAGCACTTTTTCCGCCTTCAATTTGTTCACCTGATTCGCAGTGGGCACCTGTAACTCTGTCATCTTTGTCTTGCAGATACGCTCAATATCACGGAGCTTATACATATCTCTGCCATAAGCAAAGGTAAATGCCATTCCTTCTCTTCCCGCGCGGCCGGTTCTGCCGATGCGGTGCACATAATATTCAATATCCTGGGGGATATCATAGTTAAATACCGCTTCCACATCATCTACATCAATTCCCCTGGCCGCCACATCGGTAGCTATGAGAATTTCTAAATTGCCGCTTCGGAAACGGCTCATAACAAAATCTCTCTGTTTCTGGGTCAGGTCACCATGCAACCCTTCCGCCTGGTAGCCGCGGGCCTTCAAGTTCTCTGAGAGTTCGTCCACCATTCTCTTGGTATTACAGAAAATCATGGAGCGTTTCAAACCGTGTACTTCAATAAGACGACTGATTACTTCTTCTTTGTAAATATTTTTCACATAGAAATAAAACTGTTTTACAAGGGGAATCGTCAACTCTTTTGCCGCAACTTTTACATTTACCGCATCCTTTTGGTAAGTCCCGGTAATATCCAGAATTGCCTGGGGCATCGTTGCCGAAAACAAAGCTGTCTGATGTTCCCCCGGAACTTCTTTCAAAATCGTTTCCATATCCTCGCGGAAGCCCATGTTCAGCATTTCATCCGCTTCATCCAGAACTACCATTTTTACAGAATCCATTTTAATGGTATGACGGCGCATGTGGTCCATCACTCTTCCGGGTGTTCCCACGATAATCTGAACACCGCCCTTTAAGGCCTTAATCTGTCTCGTTATATCCTGACCGCCATAGATGGGAACCATGCGGATACCATGCATGTACTTAGAGAATTTGCGCATTTCTTCCGATGCCTGAATGGCAAGTTCCCTGGTCGGACAAAGAATCACCGCCTGCAAGCTACGGTCCTCCGGATCAATCTTCTGTAAAAGGGGAATCCCAAAAGCCGCTGTTTTTCCCGTGCCGGTCTGTGCCTGTCCGATAATATCTCTTCCCTCAAGCAAATAGGGAATGGCCTGTTCCTGAATAGGCGTCATGGTCTCAAACCCCATCTCCGTTACTGCACGGATAATTCTGGAATCTATAAATGATTCATCATATCTCATATAAAACTTCCTCATTTCCATAACAGAGACGAGATACGCTTTGCGAATCTCGTCGTCACAAAAAACAACGCCCGCTGTCAAAGTGGACGTTGTCTACTTACAAATTCGGTTAATTTTAGAATAGTTTTCGCTAAAAGTCAAGTACTAGCGATCCATTTCCGCAATTCTGCCTGTGGATTTGTGTTCTTTGATAATTCCCTCAATTTCCTTTAAGTCCGTGGACAGCAAATCTCCGGGAATTGTGTTTTTTAACGCACTGGTGGCATTTCCATACTCCAGAGCCTTTTGATAATCTCCCTCATGTGCCAGAAGA
>CAYRLN010000064.1:0-2450 GCA_964425065.1 uncultured Lachnospiraceae bacterium
AGAAACTCCATGAGATTATGGTAACCGTAGAAGATTCCATGACAACTTATGAATATGACAAGCATTACATTGTATATCCTCAGATGGTTTGGAGTGAAAACCGCAGGGTCACACCTACGGGCAAAAAGGTTCCGGAAGGTTTCTCCTACAGTTCCGACAACAATACAGTATGGATGACTGTTGAGGAAATCCGTGAGCGCTTAAAAGAAGTAGAGTTGGAAAAATAAGAATGTCAGGAGACACGGTGTTTGCCGTGTCTTTTTGATTTATAAAAAATAGTAAGGGGTTGGAAAATGTTAATTAGTGAACGAATATATAAGTATCTTTCGGAAAAAGGGATATCTCAAATAGAATTTGCAAACAGAACAGGAATTTCACAAAGTACGATAAGTGACTGGAGAAGAAAGCAAACTAACCCATCAGCTGATAAAATTATGGTTATATGTGAGGCGTTAGATATTTCGCCATATGAACTATTGCTGGATACTACAAATGAAAAGCATAAAGGGTATAGGCAAGCAGACTGTGTTTTGATTGATAAGCGATCGGAAGAATATAAAATACTTGAAATATATCAAAACCTTGATTGGGATGCAAAAAAACGTTTAGAAGGATATATGCGGGCTTTGGGTGAAGCGAAGTAGGAGCGTGTTAATGATATTGACACGCTCTTGATTTTGCGGTACTATATCGTATATACGATATGAGGTGCAATTGTGTGGAAAATGTGTTACTACATTGCACGAAATCAAAATGAATGAGAAAGGAGTAGTGAAATTGTTTTTTCTGAAGAACTCATGGAGTGGTTTGAGGTGCTAAAATGCGAATTCAATCGGATTTTAAGTAGAGATTTTCTGATAGAAAGACCAGTAGAATATGTGATGAACTTGTTGGAATATGCAGATGAAAATTATTATCATATATATGCATTTTCGGAGTTCATGAGAGAAACATTAGAAAATATAGGTGATAAAAAATATCTCGTTTTGTGGAAGATATTCGATGAAATGCTTTATAACCCGGAAATGCAAAAGGCTGGAAGTGTGATTTTTGTGCCAGATGAACCGGGATATGAAAAGCAAGGATTACATTATTTGGGAAAACAGCCAAAAAGACGATTGCTGTATAGTTGGGATGTTATAGAGGATGAGAAAAAACAAAACAAGGCGAGAGTGACTTTGCGTAGATATATGGCTTTGATAGCAAATAAAGCACTGAGAAAAAAGGTATTGGGATTTTAGAATGGAAAAGATGAATGGCAAAAACGAAGAAAAAGAAATTATTTTAGTTGATAAAGAAAACGTTCAAAATAAAATATATTTTGTTCGTGGACAAAAAGTCATGCTGGATGTGGAACTGGCAGAAATTTATGGGTATACTACCAAGGCTTTTAATCAACAGGTTAAAAATAATATAGACAGGTTTGATGAGGACTTTCGATTTCAGTTAACTAAGGACGAATTAGCCAACTTGAGGTCAAAAAAATTGACCTCAAGTTGGGGAGGGTCAAGATATTTGCCATATGCATATACAGAGCAGGGCATTTACATGTTGATGACAGTTTTAAAGGGAGATTTAGCAATCAAACAAAGTAAGGCGTTAATCCGTACATTCAAGCAAATGAAGGATTATATCGTGGAAAATCAAAACTTGATTGACCGAAGAGAATATTTAAAATTATCCTTGCAGTTATCAGAAAATTTGTTAACAACAAAAGAACTGCGACAGGATTTGAATCATGTTGAAGATAAAATAGTGGAAGTTATGGATAAGTTAAATGATACGGTTACACATTCGGAACTTTTAGGTGTTCTGAATGATTTTGGAGAAGTTCATATTAAAAGGGGGTATTTATTACTAAATGGACAGCCTTTTGAGGCTGACATGGCTTATGACGAAATTTATAGACAAGCGAGAAAAACAATATATATTATTGATAATTACATTGGATTAAAAACGCTGGAATTGTTAATCAACTGTTCCCATGGAATAGATATAACAATTTTTAGCGACAATCTGGCGAAGGGCTTGAGAAAAAATATATATTTAGATTTTTGTAAGGAATACCCAGATGTGCACATAAAGTTGCGTCGGTCAGGAGGGATTTTCCACGATAGGTACATAATATTAGATTATAATACAGAGAACGAGAAAATTTTTTTGTGTGGTGCATCTTCAAAGGATGCCGGGAGAAAGGTGACTACTATTTTAGAGGATTTAGATAGAGAAAAGTATGGTTCTATGATAAAGAATTTGCTGAACAATTCTCAATTAATGCTAAATTAAGAAGGGGTTTCTTTTTATAGCAAAACAGATTAAAATATGATAAAGTTAATGATAGAGAATTTATTAAATGGTAGGGAGCAACCTATGTTCAATGTAGAAAAGATAACAAAAGAAGCAATTGCGTGGATACAAAATTGGTTTGAAGAGAACGGGAAAGGGTGCAA
>CAYRLN010000064.1:2460-7319 GCA_964425065.1 uncultured Lachnospiraceae bacterium
ATGCCATTGTGGGAATCTCAGGTGGAAAAGATTCCGGCGTGGTGGCGGCCCTCTGTGTGGCAGCTCTGGGTAAGGAGCGTGTAATAGGCATTTTAATGCCGAATGGCACGCAGAGTGACATTGCTGATTCCAAGCAATTGGTAGAATATTTACAAATAAAACATTATATTGTGAATATAGAGGAAAGCTACAAGGCTGTTATCGCGAGTATGGCAGAAAGTGGCGTGGAGATGAGTGAACAGACCAAAATTAATCTGGCCCCCAGACTCCGTATGACCACCCTTTATGCTTTTTCCCAGTCCATGAACGGTCGGGTGGCAAATACCTGTAATCTTTCTGAGGACTGGGTTGGCTATTCTACCCGTTACGGTGATGCGGCAGGAGATTTCAGCCCCCTCTCCCATTTGACGGTGCAGGAGGTTATAGAGGTTGGGCGTTTCTTGGGATTGCCGGAAAATCTAATAGTGAAAACACCGTCGGATGGGCTTAGCGGTATGAGTGATGAGGATAAGTTGGGATTTACTTATGCGGTGTTGGACAAATACATCCGGACCGGGATTTGTGAAGATGAACGGACGAAAGCGAGAATAGATTATTTGAACAAACTGAATGCATTCAAATTAAAACCTATACCGGGATATGAGCCGGATGAGGTTTAACGGAGAAAATAATGAAAAACTATAGACAAGTACGAAATCTGTTTTTAAGACAAAGTTATATCGATTCCTGGAGTGAATATCAAACCTGGTTGGAAAGAGAGAATGGTTGGGATTTTATTGTACTGACGGCATCTAACGAGGCTCAGGCGTATGGGTACAGACAGGAAATTTCCTGGCGTAAAGAACAGGGCTACCTTCCTAACGGATGTGAGTACCTGGTTTTGGCTGATCCGGACGGAAAACGCGTAGGTTCCGGCGGAGCAACTCTAAACGTGCTGAAAGTATTGGCGCAGCAGTATGGAGATGGCAGTGCAGCTGTATTCAAAGGCAAAAAGATATTGGTTATTCATTCCGGCGGAGACAGCAAACGGGTACCGCAGTACAGTGTTTGCGGCAAATTATTTTCTCCTGTGCCCAGACAGCTTCCGGATGGAAGACCGTCTACATTGTTTGATGAATTTATGATTGCCATGTCTGCTGTTGCAGGGAGGATAGAAGAGGGTATGCTCGTACTCTCCGGAGATGTACTTTTGCTGTTCAATCCTTTGCAGTTGGATTTCCAGTATAAAGGCGCGGCGGCAATATCTATTAAGACGGATGTTTCAGTAGGAAAGAATCACGGTGTGTTTTTAAATAACGGGAAAAATTATGTGGGACGTTTTCTGCACAAGCAATCCGAGGAACAGTTATTTAAACTTAAAGCTGTGAACGAAAGCGGAAAAGTGGATTTGGATACCGGCGCGGTAATTATGGATTCCGATTTGCTTACGGCGCTGTTTTCTTTGATTTCCACGAATGGTATTTTTGACGAGGACAAATTTGAATGTTTCGTGAATGACAGGGCGAGAATTAGTTTTTATGGTGATTTCTTATATCCTCTTGCAACAGAGGCTACGTTGGAGGATTATTACAAAGAGACCCCTGAGGGAGCGATGTGTCAGGAACTGTTGGATTGCAGAACCTTGATATGGGAGGCGATATCTCCTTTTTCCATGAAACTTTTATGCCTTTCACCGGCAGAATTTATTCATTTCGGAACCACAAGAGAATTGCTTAAATTGATGACAGGTGAGATGGACGACTATCAATTCCTTGATTGGAGCAGTGTGGTTCATTCTGCGCTTCCGGGAGAGGGGATTACTTGTGCTGCTTACAATAGTATCGTTGATGAGGGCGCAGAAATTGGAGAAAATTGTTACGTAGAAAACAGCCGTATTGGGGCTGAAGCAATGCTGGAAAAAAACAGTATTGTTTCGGGAATGGAGTTAAACGGTATTAGGGTTCCGATGGAGACCGTTATGCATGGCCTAGAACTGCCGGACTCAAAATACGTTGTGAGAATATATGGAATCGGAGACAATCCGAAAGGGGTTTTGGAAAAGGGAGCCACATGGTTTGGTGCAGAGGTAAAAGAGGTTTTAAACTATTATGGCATCAGCCCGGAAAAGATTTGGGGCGAACAGGAGCATTATCTTTGGTTTGCCGATTTATATCCTGTTTGTGATTCTATGGAAGAGGCTGCGAAGGCGGCAATTTTGGTACATAAAGTATTTGGTATGAAAGCCGGCGTGGAGGAAGTTTCGGACTGGCTTTCACAGAAACGACTCAGTCTGTATAGCAGTTTTAACATGGCCGGAGCCGGAGAAATCATAGAATGGAACAAAAAACTTACGGAAGATATTGCTGCGTTACAGTTTGTCAATAGGATAAAGAGTGGAGCGGGTTATGAATGTGCGTTAGAGGTGTTTAAGCATAAAGAGATGACCGCTGACCAGTTGGAGAAATTGTGTGCCTATGCGGAGGATGCTGAGTTCGGAACCAAAATCCGTATTTATTATAGTCTGGCAAGGTATTTGAGAATTAAAAAAATAAAGATAAATGAGATGAGTGCCCGCACGTTGGAAGAAAAGTGTTTTAGTGCCATACAGAAGACGGTGTGCGATGCCGGTTTAAAACATATACGTGACGGTAGAGAATACAAGATTGTAAAAGAAGAGTGCAATGTGGCTCTCCCGGTCCGTGTGAATTGGGGTGGCGGCTGGACAGATACTCCACCTTACTGCAATGAGAATGGTGGTATTGTATTGAATGCGGCGCTGAAATTAAACGGCATTTTCCCGGTGCAGGTTACAGTGCGTAAATTGAAAGAGTTGCATGTGGAATTTGCCAGCGAGGATATTGGCGTGGCGGGAGTATTTACGGACAAGCAGGAGTTACTTGACTGCAGAAATCCGTATGACCATTTTGCATTGCACAAGGCGGCGCTAATCGCTTGCGGTATTGTAACGGAAAACAGTGATGGTGACTTGAAATCCATTTTAGCGAGACTGGGCGGAGGAATCTTTTTATCCACAAAGGTAGTTGGTATTCCAAAAGGGTCCGGGCTTGGCACCAGCAGTATTTTGGCCGGTGCCTGTGTGAAAGCGTTGTTCGAGTTCCTTGGAGAAGAAATCGAGGAAGAAACCTTGTATGATATTGTGCTGTGCATGGAACAGATTATGAGTACCGGAGGCGGCTGGCAGGATCAGGTGGGCGGTTTGCTTCCGGGTATCAAAATGATTACCACCAGAGCAGGTATGGAACAGCACATTAAGGTGGAAAAAGTAGAGATTTCAGAAGCTACCTTGGAGGAATTGCAAGATAGATTTGCTTTGATTTATACGGGACAGCGCAGACTTGCCAGAAATCTGTTAAGAGATGTGGTGGGCGGCTATGTAGGTGGTAGAAAAGAATCCTTAGAGGCACTGACAGAGATGAAGCGGGTTGCCGTTCTGATGAGATTTGCTTTGGAAAATGGAAATATAGACCGCTTTGCCGAATTACTCAACGAGCATTGGAAATTGTCGTTGCAATTGGATAGTGGGGCGACCAATACCTGTATTGACCAGATTTTTATGGCTTGTGAAGATTTGATTGATGGTAGGTTTATTGCAGGTGCCGGTGGAGGTGGTTTCCTTCAGGTAATTATGAAGAAGGGAGTTACTCCGAAACAGTTAAACGAACGTCTCTATGAGGTGTTCCAGGATTCCGGTGTGGCAGTGTGGCCTTGTACTTTTGTGTAGAAAAAACGATAGTTGGAACAATAAAAGCGTCTCTTCGCGGAGACGCTTTTGTTACATATATTAAGCACGCCATCTTTTCCGGTACTCCCCGGGAGAAGTACCTTCTACCTTTTTGAACATACGGGAAAAGTAGTTGGAATCATTCATGCCGCATTCCTGGCTGATTTTTTCAATGGATAAATCACTGAAGCGCAGAAGTTTTTTTGCATGGGTGATTCTAAGCTGCATCAGATAAGTGCTGATGGAAGAACCGAATTGTTCTTTGAATAGTCTGGTTAGGTAAAATTTGTTGATAAAAAAGTTGTCTGCCAGTTCGTCCAGAGAGATTTTCTTTGCAAAATTAGCATCCAGATAATTGCGTACATCCATAAGATTCCGCTTTCCGGCGGTGGGGACTTGGTCTGCGTTTGGCTTCCAACTTTCTTCCATAAGCATTGTAAGCAGGGAAGAAAGTTTTTCGTTGATTTTCATGTCCCGTACATAGTCATCTGAGGAGGCAGATGTAAAAAGTTCTTCTGCCAGACGGATATATTGTTCCGGTCTGTGTGTATGGAAGACCGGTTCCCCCCCTCTTTGTGTATATTTGCGGTAAATCTCCTTCATGGTAGGGCTGTAAAAATGGGCCCATTTCAGTGACCATAAATCCGGGGAGGAACAGTGGGAATATGGTTTGGAACAATCAAGAAATACGCAACTGCCCTGTGTCAGATGATAGGTTTCACCTTCGTAAGTCACAGTTCCGGAGCCTTTTTCCACAATAAAGAAGAGAAAGGATAACAGATTGTTACGCTTGCTGGTATGAGGTTCTTTTGCCTGTAAGTGTCCCACTTCCTGTAGATGGAAAAGGTTGGATTTGGCAAAAGGGGATGGCGTATAAATGATGCGGTTTGAAGTGACAAGATTTCCTTGGAAAAATCCTGTGTCCATATCGTTTCCTCCTGATATTGTTTTGAAGTGATGTGTAAAGGTTTTGATTTTTAAATAGTATAACACATAAAGTCAATATAATGCTAATGAAATGCAAAATATGCCATTTAAAAAGAGAAAAACAAGGAATAATATAGGATATGTTTGAAGATAAATGATTTTTTCTGGAAGTAAATAAAATGCAGAAAGGTGAAAAATATGAAAAAAGCAT
>CAYRLN010000065.1:0-7217 GCA_964425065.1 uncultured Lachnospiraceae bacterium
CGGTGGTTTTGGTATTAAAAATGACAGTATGGCCGGTTATTCTCCTGCCATCCAAAACACCGTCACCATATTTATGATTTTAAGCGGTATCAACTACAGTATGTTTTTCATTATCATACAACGCAAATGGAAACAAGTCTTTTCCTTTGAGGAAGTCTGGTGGTATTTAGGGATTATTGCAGCTGCCGGCGGAATTATATTCTTTAACATCAGGGACATGTATTTAACCACCGGGGAAGGCCTTAGACACACTTTCTTTCAAATTGGTTCCATCATAACAACTACCGGATTTTCCACCGTAGACTTTAACCTTTGGCCGGAGTTATCCAAAAGCCTCCTGGCACTGTTAATGTTTGTGGGTGCTTGTGCAGGCAGTACGGGTGGTGGAATTAAAGTGTCACGTATTTTAATTTTATGTAAGTCCATCCGGAAAGAATTAGCCTCCATCGCCCACCCTAAGCAGATTAGCAAAATCCGCTTAAACGGCCATACCGTTTCAGAAGAAGTGATTCGTTCCACTAACGCTTACATGGCTATTTATTTTGTGATGCTTGCAATGTCGGTGTTGGTTCTCAGTATTGACGGGCATGACTTTACCACAAACGTTACCGCCGTTATCGCTTCGATTAACAATATCGGTCCCGGCTTAGAATCTGTGGGCCCTTTGGGAAATTATTCTTTCTTTTCCCCTTTTGGGAAAATAGTATTGATCTTTGATATGCTGGCCGGACGTTTGGAACTTCTCCCCATGCTTGTACTGTTTAGTCCCGCATGTTGGCGAAAACGTTAATTCAGTTGATTTTACAAAATATAAAACCGGATAACCATCTGCGGCCCGACCGCAACATGTTATCCGGTTTTTCTCATCTTTTTGTCTGATTATCCTTTGGGATTTACTCTTCTTCCAAATTTATCTCCGGCATACTTTCTCCCAGCAGATTTCTGCCCCTAGCCTGTTTTTCCAAATAATCTTCTTGAATCATTTTCTCTGTGCGTTCAATTTCTTCCTTAAGTTCCCTTGCAGATAAAAGCCTGCAGCCCTGACCTCTGATAATAATCTGTTCCAGGCCGTCGGAAGTGGCTACCGTCACATCATATTTTTTGCTGTTTTCGTGGGCAAATTTCTCGATATACTGGTCTGCTGTTTCCGCTTCTTTTGTATAGACCACATGAATATTGTGATAATCCAAGATTTCCGTATTATGACCTTGCACACGATACGCATCAAAGACCACTATGAGTTCACACTTCTTTGCTCCCTGATAGTTGCAGAGAATATCCATCAGTTTGCCTCTGGCACCATCGATGGTAACCGTTGCGAGTTCTTTTAAATCGTCCCATGCAAAAATAATATTATAGCCGTCCACCAGAAGGTACTCCGGGCGCTTTACGGAGGGAGTGTATGTTCTGACGGAAGGAACTGGCGGCGCAGCCTTACTTCTCGCCCACTTGTTCGTTCTCACATTCCCTCTGCGGTTGGCATTATAGGTTCTGTCTAAAATGGCATCTATCTCATCTGTCCCCAGCCAGATTTCTTCATTTTTTGCAGTTGCCGATGGGGGCCGTCTGGCAGATGCAAAATCCATTTCCTGTGCGTCACATCCACTCTCACCCATGGCAAGGCGCTTTTCCAAATGCATATAATCGTGCACTTCATCCCATGGAACCACAAAGCCTGCGCCGTGGGCACAAAACACGGAACTTGCAGGGTTAGCCATATCGCTGTCACAATCATAGCCCCTCTCTGCCAACACTTCTTCCGTATTGTGGCAGGGTTCATAACCGCCGGGTTCTCCAAAGAAATGTCCCTCTCCCCTGGTGTAAGCAGTCACTTCCTTCTGGTAATTCCACAAGGTTTGCACGGGACCTTTTCCGCAAAGTACCGCCATGCCATCCGCATTGGAACTCAGTTCGCACTTTCCGTACAAACGCTCTATATCCGTCATCGCCCTACCGATATAACGCTCCGGCAATTCAATCCGGAACTCATAATAGGGCTCTAAAAGCACAGACCTGGCCTGCATCAATCCCTGACGCACCGCACGATAGGTAGACTGCCTGAAATCTCCGCCTTCCGTATGCTTCAAATGCGCCCTGCCGGCTACCAGGGTAATCTTCATATCCGTAATATCCGAACCGGTCAGCACACCCTTATGCTGTTTTTCTTCCAAGTGGGTGAGTATCAGCCTCTGCCAGTTGCGGTCCAATTCATCTTCACTGACCGCAGATTCAAACTGAAGACCACTACCTCTTTCCAAAGGTTCCAGAATCAAATGTACTTCCGCGTAATGCCGTAAAGGTTCATAATGTCCCACACCCTCCACCACATCGGCGATAGTCTCTTTGTATACAATATTTCCGCTTCCAAAGGTCACATCCACGCCAAAACGGTCATGAATCATTCCCTGCAATATTTCTATCTGCACCTCACCCATTACTTTTGCATGGATTTCCTGCAGTTTTTCATTCCATTCAATTTGAAGTTGGGGTTCCTCTTCTTCAATGTCCCGAAGTTTCGGTAACATAACTGCCGCATCCTGATCTTCCGGTAAAATAATCCGGTAATTTAAAACAGGCTCTAAAAGCGGCAATATTTCTGCTCTCTCCACCCCGAGTCCTTCCCCCGGTCTGGTCTTTTCCAAGCCCGTTACCGCACATACATCTCCCGCATGTACTTCCGGCACCGCCTCATACTTTTCTCCGCAGTAGATACGGATTTGGTTCACCTTCTCCTCCCATTCCTCCATTTCCCCTACCTGATTACGGAGATTACCTTTCAATACATCTCTCGCCTTTAAGGTTCCCCCTGTAATCTTCATGTGGGTCAAACGGTTCCCCTGGGCATCACGGGATATTTTGAACACCCGGGCGCCAAATTCTGCACCATAATCGGAGGCAGTGACATATTTTCCCACTCCCTCCATAAATTCTTCTACGCCCTTTAATTTTAACGCACTTCCGAAAAAGCAGGGAAATATCTGCCGGTCTTTTATCATCCTGCTTATCAGGGAAGCTTCCACTTCTCCGGTTTCCAAAAACTGCTCTAGGGCTTCTTCGCTTCCCGTAGCCACTTCTTCCGAGAAAAACTCTCCAAAATCTTCTGTGAAATCCACACAGTTACCGGACAGATTTTCTTTTATTTCCCTCATCAGCCCATCTTTGTCCGTCCCGGGCTGGTCCATCTTATTTATAAACAAAAATACCGGTATCCGGTATCTCTTAAGCAACCGCCATAAAGTACGGGTGTGGCCCTGCACGCCGTCTGCTCCGCTGATTACTAAAATGGCATAATCCAAAACCTGCAGCGTTCTCTCCATCTCCGCCGAAAAATCCACATGTCCCGGGGTGTCTAAAAGTGTGACCTGCATATCTGCCAGTTCAAACACCGCCTGTTTAGAAAACACAGTAATTCCTCTATTCCGTTCTACTTCATAGGTGTCTAAAAAGGCATCCCTATTGTCCACGCGGCCCATCTTGCGGATGGCTCCGCTTTGATAAAGCATAGCCTCCGAGAGGGTGGTTTTGCCCGCGTCAACATGGGCCAAAATTCCTGCCACAATTTTCTGCATTGTCACTGTTTTCCTTTCATCAGGTGCAGGTTTCCTTTTCTCCTACTCCTCACCCTGCTTCCATCTGCGGATTTCTTCTAATCTCTCAGCCGTCTCCGCTTCTTTACCGGCACGCCCCGGTTTATAATAAATCGTATCCTTCATAGAATCCGGCATACACTGCATCCGTGCCACCTTTTCCTCTGTGTTATGGGCATAGATATATCCCTCACCATAATTTAAATCTTTCATCAAATCTGTCACCGCATTGCGCAAATTCATTGGGACAGGCTCCGCCGTCTTCGTGCGTATGTCTTCCTTACAATGTTCGCATGCCGCATACAGACTGTTTGATTTTGGCGCCATAGCCAAATATACCACAGCGTGCACCAAATTTACATCACATTCCGGCATCCCATTAAAGTGACAAGCCTGATAAGCAGCCACTGCAACCTGCAATGCCTGACTGTCCGCCATTCCAATATCCTCGCTGGCAAAACGTACTAATCTGCGCGCCACATAAAGGGGATTCTCCCCGCCCTCCAGCATACGCATCAGCCAATAAATTGCCGCATCCGGGTCGCTGTTTCTCATGGATTTATGTAAGGCGGAAATAATATTGTAATGCTCCTCGCCCTTTTTATCATACAAAAGAGATTTCTTGGTAATGCACTGCTCCAAACTCTCATTGGTCACGGTAATACCGTCTAAACTGATGTCACCGTTTAATATTGCCATTTCCAGCACATTCAGGGCAGTTCTGGCATCGCCGTTTGCGAAAGTAGCAATGGCATGAATCTGGTCTTCTGTAATATTTATGTCCTGTCCACCGTAACCCGCCGGATTTTTCAATGCATTGTGAAGAAGCTCCACCAAATCCTCTTCTCCCAAAGGCTTTAACACAAACACCCTGCATCTGGAAAGAAGCGCCCCGTTAATCTCAAAAGAAGGATTTTCCGTGGTAGCGCCAATAAGCACAATGCTACCCTTTTCCACAAAAGGCAGAAAGGCATCCTGCTGGGCTTTGTTAAAACGATGGATTTCGTCCACAAACATAACGGTGCGTCTGCCCATATGACGGCTCTGCTCTGCCTGGGCCATCACTTCCTTTATCTCTTTGATGCCGCTGGTCACGGCACTGAAATCCACAAAATCGGCTTTCGTTTTTCCTGCAATAATTCTGGCTAAAGTAGTCTTACCCACGCCCGGCGGTCCCCAGAAAATCATGGAGGACACCTGGTCCCGCTCAATAAGCTGCCGCAAAATTTTCCCTTCGCCCAGCAAATGTTTCTGCCCTACATAACCATCCAGGTCCGTAGGCCTGAGCCGGCTTGCCAATGGTCCGTTATCGCCACGGTAATCGAATAATGACATCTGTTCCAATTTTCTTTCTCCTGTTTATGAGCAATCCCTTTATTTATGGAATCCGGTAATATTAGTTACCGCAAGCATATTTCCCAAATCGTCTTTGACATCCACCCGATAATAACAGGTATTCCTGCCATTTTTAATTTGGAATGCCTCTGCAATCATTTTCTTTCCCTTCATGGTGCCCAGATATGCAATATCGGAATTCAGGGAAACCGTCCTGCAATCCTGCCAGTTGGTCGCCACCGCAAAGGTAAAATCAGACAGCATGTAGTGCACGCCTCCCTGGACGCCTCCCACTGCATTCAAATGTCTCTCCGCAATCTCTATGCTGCATTTTGCATAGCCTTCTCTGAACTCTTCTATCACAGCACCGTTTTCGGTAGCAAATTTATCATTTGCAAAAAATGCTCTGACTTCCTCTAATGTTTTTGTGATTTTTCCTGTCTCCATCTTCCTATGTCCCCTATTTTTCCGGCATTTTCGCCGTACCTTTATTCAAAATACTTTCTAAACGGCAATGCATCCGGAAAGTCAAAATGCTTCTCCAATAGTTTGCTATACCAGCCGATTACCTTACCATTCAGCAGCGCACAAATCACAGTGCCCACATTCACTCCCACAAACTGGAAAGGGCCGAAAAAAGCAAATGACATTACAATTGAAAGCAGCAGGCTGCTACAATCGTAAATGGTCTTGAAGCGGCTGATATCCATTTTCCATTTGGCAGACACTTCTTTTACAAACAATTCATAAGCCTCCGGCGATATGTAGGTGTGAAACATAAATGACACTCCAAATGCGCTCATCATAAGCCCCACTGTGAGCCATACCAAACGCAACCCTGTCCCGCCGGCGGGAACCGGGGTCAGCAGCCATATGCAACCATCCAACACCATTCCATACAGCAGTACCGTCACAAAACAAAATAGATACGAAATCTTGAACTTACGCAAAATTACCGCCGTCAACAGGATTAACAAAGCCTGCAACACATATTCCGCCATACCGAAGGTAAAAAAAGTCCACACTTCAGACAATTTCAAGTGAAGCAGATAAGCCGGTGCAACAATCATCGATACGCCCATATCCGCCTTGGTCGTAAAAGCAACCCCCATTGCAATCCAAAAAATGCCAAGTAAATAGGCTGTTTCTGTATAAAGCCTTCTCTTTTTCATTGGTAGAATTCTCTCTTTCTGCTACGGAAAGAACCTGCTCTCTATTTCTCATAGAAAGGCTCCACGCCTTCCACCGCTTTCTTTCCGAAATCGTCCTGATATGCCACCATATCAATGTAGGTCTTTCTAAGATAAGGCTTTGCAACTTCGGCAATTCCCTTAAAAATCGTTTCCCTATCCCCTCTCTGCTCCACCACCAGCAGAAGACTGGGGGGATTGTCATCCTTCTTCATCAGTCTGAGCCACACCCTGTTTACCTCGGGAACGCCGGGCAAATAACGTTTAATGGCCTCCACCATCTCCCCCGGATATTCCTTGGGATCGCCAATTTGCACTTTCGTATCCCGGGTTACTTTATGAACCGCAATTCCTTTTGTGCGAAGTTCTTTCTGGGTTCTCAGATTCTCCATATTCGTACGGGTGATAATCAGATTGTCGGAAAAGGGATTCAAAACCACGCCTGCCGCCTCTTGGTTTTTCTCCATCAATGCCACAAAATCATCGAAAGCAAGGAGAATCGTATCCAGTCCCTTCATATTTTCCCACTGGGAATACTCATCCTTACCGGTAAACATCACATAATAACTTTTGCCTTCCTCTGAGGTCACCATAGGCATGCGCATCAGGGTATCTTCCGTAAACACCGCAGTTCCGTCTTCCTTCAGTTCCGGTTTCTTGGAGAGTTGCATGGGAGAAACAAATTTTGTTCTCATTACCACTTCATCAAGTACCATATTCAGCACTTCATCCGTTTTATTTTCCTTCAATTCTTTCAGCAAAATCTTCAGACGGAAATTGTCATGCTCTTTCTTTCCTTTTCCTGCCTCCTGTGACGCAGCCTTTGCCGCATCGGTTACCACAACGGTTTCCTCCTGCACGTTCTGTGTCTCCTCTTCCGTTGCTTCGCTCTGCGCTACCGTATCCTCATGCAGTTCTGCCGTTTCCTGCACTGCGGCAACCTGCTGTTTTTCCTCTCTATCGCCTGCCACATTCTTTTTTCCAAATAATTTATCAAACATACCCATGATTCTTTCCTCGTTTTTCTTATATTTTTCTCCACAGTGAATAAATTTGCGAACCACTTTTCATATTATACCACATAGCCCCGAATGCGCCAAATACA
>CAYRLN010000066.1:0-7165 GCA_964425065.1 uncultured Lachnospiraceae bacterium
CCTTCCTTATACTGATGTTTTACACCGAGCTGATAACCGTAAGCCTTGCCGATGGAACCATCCGGGTCTGCCCATTCGTCCCAGATATGGCTGTGCAAGTCATTAATATTGTTTGACTTCTGCTGCCAAATCCACAATATCTCATCTGTTGCGGATTTCAGTGCGGTACGCCTCAGCGTCAAAATGGGAAATTCCTTGGACAAATCATAGCGGTTTACCACACCGAATTTCTTAATGGTATAAGCAGGGGTGCCATCCTCCCAGTGGGGGCGCACCTTCTCTCCTTCTGTGCTTGTTCCGTTTTCCAGAATATCTTTGCACATATCAATAAAAACTTTATCTGCGTAACTCATTTTCCTTCTCCTTTAATCATCATATTTATCACATAGCGAGATAATCTGGTCTGCAAACTTCGCCAAATCCTTGTTTGCGCCGCCTTCGTTCCTTTTGATAACTGCAAGCAAACGGTTTCCTGCCGCCAGAAGTCTCGCATAAACACCGCTTGCGGGCTTTTCTTTCTTTTCAAGAGGTATGGGGATTGCCTCGTATTCCAGTTTCCCGCTGGCCAAATTGAACACGGTTCCGCTGTACGGCGCATAAGCCTTGATACCGTGCTCCACCATCAGACATTCCGCAAAGGAGGCGCACACCCGGTCTTCTCCGTGCACCACAAACACCTTGCGGGGCTTTTCTTTAAAAGCAGTAATCCACTCTATCAGCCCATCCTTATCTGCATGACCGCTAAGCCCTGCAATCTTACAGATTTTCGCCCGTACCTCAATGGGTTCACCAAAGAGTTTTACCTCTTTTGCTCCTTCCAAAATAACTCTGCCCAGCGTTCCTACCGACTGATATCCCACAAACAAAATAGTCGATTCCGGTCTCCACAGATTATGCTTTAAATGATGCCTGATTCTTCCCGCCTCACACATTCCCGAAGCAGACAAAATCACATTTGGCGTCTCGTCAAAGTTAATGGCCTTGGACTCATCACTGGTAATAGACAGTTTCAGACCCGGAAAAACCAAAGGATTGATTTTCTGTTTTACCAGTTCCATGGCTTCCTCATCAAAGCATTCCCACTGATTAATATTATCCTGAAAAATCGTGGTCGCCCTAACCGCCATGGGACTGTCCACATAAACCGGAAAGTCATCGTACCCGTGAATCAGACCTTCCTTCTTTATTTTGCGGATGAAATACAACATCTCCTGTGTTCTTCCTACCGCAAAGGAGGGAATAATCACATTTCCTCCTCTGTCAAAGGTCTCCTGAATCACCTGTGTCAGTTCTTTAACATAATCCGGTCTCTCGGCGCCGTGTAACCTGTCGCCGTAGGTGGATTCCATCACTACATAGTCTGCCTCAGCCGTGGGAATGGGATCCCTAAGCAGAGGCTGGTTCTTATTTCCGATATCGCCGGAAAATACAACCTTTTTCGTCACATCTCCTTCTGTCAGCCACACTTCTATGCTGGCGGAACCAAGCAAATGTCCGATATCCGTAAAACGGATTTTTACACCGTCACAAACTTCAATTTCCTGATTGTAATTACAGGGAACAATCCGTTTGATAATTCCTTCCGCATCCTCCATGGTAAACTCCGGTTCCACCAAAGGATTCGAGGCACTTCTTTTTGCCTTGCGGTTCTTCCACTCTGCCTCCATCATCTGGATGTGGGCGCAGTCACGCAGCATAATATCGCACAAATCCGCTGAAGCCACCGTGGTAAATACCTGCCCCCTGAAGCCTCTCGCATAAAGTCTTGGCAACATCCCCGAATGGTCCACATGGGCATGGGTCAACAGCACATAATCAATCTGTGCCTCACTGACCGGCAAAGGTGCATTTTCAAACAGATTCACCCCTTGCTCCATTCCGCAGTCCACCAATAAATATTTTTCTCCCACCTCAATAAAATGGCAACTACCGGTCACTTCATGTGCTGCCCCGATAAATGTCAGTTTCATGCTACCACCTTACCTTTCCTTTTAAAAACAACTCTATTTCAGTGCATCTGCCATCTCATAGAAATGATAATACATTCCTTTCTGCTCCAGCAGCCTCTCATGATTTCCTTCCTCTACAATGCCCTCTTCCGTCAAAACCAAAATCCTGTCTGAATTCTTGATGGTAGAAAGTCTGTGGGCAATGGTAAGCGTAGTTCTTCCTTCAGACAACTTCGCCAAGGATTGTGCCACTGCAAATTCACTCTCATTATCCAGTGCAGAAGTCGCCTCATCCAAAATAATAATAGGAGGGTTTTTCAAAAATACCCTGGCAATACTGATGCGCTGCTTCTGCCCTCCGGACAGTTTCACGCCCCTCTCTCCCACATATGTGTCATAGCCGTCCTTCAGTTCCATAATAAAATCATGAGCTCCTGCCTGCTTTGCCGCCTCCATAACTTCATCCAAAGCAGCGCCCGGTTTCCCATAAGCAATATTTTCATAAACCGTTCCGGAAAACAGATACACATCCTGCTGCACAATACCAATGTTTCCGCGCAGACTCTTTAATGTATAGGACTTAATATCTTTTCCGTCTAAAGTGATGGTACCTCCCGTCACGTCATAAAAACGGGGAATCAGATTACAAAGGGTGGTCTTACCGCCGCCGGAAGGCCCCACAATAGCCAGTTTCTCTCCCGCATTGATATGCAGATTTAAGTTTCGGAATACCTGATTATGATCATCGGGATACTCAAAACTCACATTTTCAAACACAATATTTCCCTTGGGCTCTGTAAGCGCCACCGCATCCGGCTCGTCGAAGATTTCGATGTCCGCATCCACAATCTGCAAAAAGCGTTCAATACCGGTCATACCCCTTTGGAACTGCTCTGCGAACTCAATAATACGCCTGATTGTGGCAATCAACGTAGACACATACATCATATATGCCACCAGGTCACCGGGTTCAATCTTGCCGTATACCATAAAAATACCGCCGGCAACCACTACCATCAGATACATCAAACCGTCAAACATCTTCACAGTGGTATGAAAGGCCGCCATATAATGGTAGGTCAGCGTCTTAATGTCCAAAAAGTTCTTATTATCCTTGGAAAACTTCTCATTTTCCACGTCTTCGTTGGTAAATGCCTTTACCACTTTATGTCCGAGAAGGCTGTCTTCTATACGGGCATTGAGTTCTCCGATCTGATTTCTCTGTTTGCGGAAAGCTCCACGCATACGGAAATTCAATTTCATGCATACAATCGTCATAAGCGGCACACAAAGGAAAATCAGCACCGTGAGCCCCACATGAATCCTGGCAAGAATAACAAATGAAATCACGGTCTTAATCCCGGCAATAAAAAATTCTTCCGGACAATGATGTGCAAATTCCGTAACGTCAAAAAGGTCGTTTGTAATACGACCCATAATCTGTCCTACTTTTGTGTTGTTATAATAAGTATTGGATAATTGTTGCAGATGGTTGTATGCGTCACGTCTCATGTCGGTCTCGATTTTGGCACCCATTATATGGCCCACGCCTGCCATGTAATAGCTTGCAAGACCATCTACCAGTCGGAGTGCCAAATAGAGAAGTCCCAGACTTCCGATGGTTTTGACAGACAACGCCGCCAAATCATTGATTCCCTGATTAGTGATATATCGCATGATAAGAGGCAGCACCAACTCACATACCGTGGTCAGTGCTGCACAGAATAAGTCTAAGAATAATGTACCTTTATAATTTTTAAAATAAGGAATAAATCTCCGCAAAAGTTCTTTAGATGTGTAATGTTTCGGTTCCATAGCAAATCCTTTTCATCTTCTCGTCTCACTACTTCTATCTTACACAACTTAAGAGACACTTGCAATCTTTTTGTACCTTTATTTGCGTTTCACCCCGGCACACTGCCTCTTCTATTCCTTGGCATTTTCCAGCGGAAAAGTCACCTGCCAGGGGCCTTCCCCTTTCATTATTAATACCTTTCACCCGTGTAAAAGGCTACAAAAAAGGCAGAGATTTTTCTCTGCCCATAATTTTTATGTAGTTATTACAATTTGCGATATGCGTCTGCATACATGTACCATGCAAAAAGCATAAGCGCCATGCAAAGACCAATTAAAACATTTGCCAGCATCATGGGCACTTCCACCCAAAAGAGTAACAAACAAATTACCGCAAAGAAAACCGCAGTGCTGACTTTTCCGAACCACAAAGCCCCCGGCAGCTTCTTATTTTTTTTCAACATGAACCAACCTTTCAGCAACATATATCCTTCTTTAAATACCATGATGCCAAACACAACCCAAAGCAATGTGTACTTGCTTGCCAAACACAGTGCCATAGCCGCATGCGTCAGTTTATCTGCAATAGGGTCAATGCATTTACCCAGTTCTGTGATCATATTAAATTTTCTGGCAATAAAACCATCCAAAAAATCTGTCAAGGTTGAGACAATGACAACCGCTCCTGCTTTGTAATAATCTGCCTCAACCTCCGCTGTCAAATACAAATAGCAAAACACCGGTATTAAAACAAACCGAAAATAACTCATGATATTGGGAATTGTCCAAATATCTTCTTTCCTAAATTTCAAATTTGATAAAGTGCCACTCATAAAACTTACTCCCACGCGCCTTACGACCTTTTTTTTCTTATTCTACTATAATAAACCATTTGTCCGCAAATTTCCATGCCTAAAATATTATAAAATAATAAAATTTTGGCAATAAATTAGTCATAACTACCATTTTATTGCATTTTTGAATTGTAAAAAATTTTTGCAAAAAAAATACAATTTAAGTGTTGACAAACAAAAAGGCTTATAGTATAGTAATATTTGTCTTTCGGAAGAGAGATAAATGCGCGAGTGGCTCAGCGGTGGAGCACCTCCTTGCCAAGGAGGGGGTCGCGGGTTCGATCCCCGTCTCGCGCTCTTTTTTTTAAGGGTCTCAGGCTTGCATGGAATGCGGGTTTGGGGCTTTTTTATTTGCCAAAAGGGCCTCTTTCGAAGCCCTTTTCATCTGAGGCAATTTATGTATGAAATACTTTATGCTTGTACTACTTTATTCAACTGTTCGGACAACACCTTAATCTGTTCTACAATTTCCGCAAGGCTTTCTGTTCCCGCACTGTTCTCCCGGCTTGCCGCTGACACATGCTCTACCGCATTGCAATTCCGTTTTCAGCAGCCATACTATTTTCCTCCTTCGTCTTCCTTATTGTTTACATTGCGATGTACCTCTTCCACCTTTTCCCTGATATCCAGGAACACTTCTACCAAAAGCGGATCAAAAGACTGTCCACTTCCTTCCTGAATAATTTCAAAACATTTGTCTAAAGGCATCGCCTCTCTGTAACACCTTTTCTCGGATACCGCGTCAAACACATCCGCAATCGCCATAATTCTGGCGCTGAGCGGAATCTCTTTTCTCTTTAGTCCATCGGGATAGCCCTTGCCATTCCACTTTTCGTGGTGGTATCTCGCCACCTCATAGGCCATTTGTGCAAAAGATTCATCTCCCAAATGTCCAAAGGTTTCTTTGATGATTTCCCCGCCGTTTGCCGCATGTAATTTTATTTTTTCAAATTCCTCATCGGTGAGTTTTCCGGGTTTTTGTAAAATCACGTCCGGTACCGATATTTTACCAATATCGTGCATGGGAGCTGCCATATACAAGTTCTTCATATAATCCCTGGTCAGCAAATCCCGGTAATGTCCTCTTTTTCTCAATTCGTGCGCCAACAATTTCACGTAGGCAGTGGTCCGTTTTATATGTCCTCCGGTACTACCGTCTTTATTTTCCACCAATGTAGCAAATCCCATAACCATCTCGTCGTGATAGTGGGACAAGGTTTCCATGGCGGGGTTTTCCTGATTTACGTATACCCCCAACACAATAATGGTTACACATAAACTGCTGAGCAATGCCTGTGGATGGAACATCTGATATGCCGTCACACAGGAAAGGACGAACAAGTAGGTAAAAATACTCACCCGCTTATGCTTTTCTATGTACTTCCAACGCCCAAAGAAAAGTATTAATGTGAGCAAAATATAAATAGCCGCCATTGCAAAACAGGTATAGGCCGACCATCCCATAGAATAATTACTGATTTCTCCCTCAATGTACTCCAGCTTAGGCATATTCACCACAACCATAATCACATTGATCAGAAACGGAATTCCTAAAGGAATCAGTTTTTCCTTTTTCTTTGGAAAACCTGCCGTAATATAAATCATATACATGAACAACAAATAAATGAACGAATCCAGACTCAATAAAAAGAACATATGAAGAACCATATTTAACGTTCCGTTTACCGTATCCAGATGATTCACCGTATATGCAGTTAATCCGTCAAATAGCACTGCCACCATGCCCAGTACCAGCATTCCGTCAAACAAATCCACCTTCCACTTTTGTTTGAAACGTCTTTTCTCTTTATAATAAACGAACACAATATAGAAGATGATTAACATACATCCTATCTGCAGTTTACAATATTCCATAGCTATCTCCTCCCAAAAACGGCCAAACCCGTCCAATTTCAAAATAATCAATGATTATTTCCACTCAAACACATATTTTGCAATACTTCTGTTTTCTCCCTGATATTCCCCCGCTCCTTCGTACTGCTTTTCAAAGCCGCACTTTTCAAGCACTCTCTTTGACGCAAGATTTTCAGATAAGCAAATACCGTACACCAAATCAAGCTTCTTCTCTTCTTTCATCTGTGCAAGAAATGCTTCCAGTGCTTCTGTGGCATAACCATGTCCGGTAAATTCCTTGGCAATATGGTAGCCAACCTCCGTACCTTCTTCCACAGGAACAAGCTGGACATACCCTATATTTGTACCGTTTTTCAGTACCACAGGATAAACCAGGGGACCTTCTCCCGACTCATAACACTCCATCAAAAATTCTATGGTTTCCCTCGCTTCTTCCACAGTCTCAAAAACCTCATCCGGCACAAACCTTCTGTTATCTTCATCCAGCGAGTTTTTATGCACACTCTCTGCCATTGACAAATGAAATTCTGTAATAATTAAACGCTTCGTTTCTATTCTCATTTTACTTTCCTCCTTTATTTCGCCGTAGCCGATATGTTTTATTTACTTACAATAAATGAATTGCATATTGTATCATGCAAATTGGGAGTTGTCGCGTTTGCTTTGAGCCATGCACAGATGAGCCGAATTAGG
>CAYRLN010000067.1:0-7062 GCA_964425065.1 uncultured Lachnospiraceae bacterium
GGCTGCAGATGCTTTGTATTTGGAAAAAGTCATGTCCGGATGTCTGGATATGGATAATAGAGACTTTGATTTGATTACGCTTCACGGTTCTTGGGCAAGAGAACGCCGTATGCAGAGAATTCCCCTTGGAAACGGAAGACACAGTGTATCTTCCCTGCGTGGAGAGAGCGGACATCAGGAGCATCCTTTTATGGCTCTGTTAGAGCATACGGCAACCCAGAGTGCAGGGGATGTGTACGGTTTTCACTTTGTATATTCCGGTAACTTCCGTGCCATGGCAGAGGTAAACCAATTTAATCAGGTGAGAGTGCTGATGGGAATTGAGCCGGAAGATTTTTGCTGGAAACTGGAAGCCGGTGAAAGTTTTCAGGCTCCCGAAATGATTGTGACCTATTCTGCGGAAGGTATCGGCGGCATGAGCCGTTCCCTTCATGATTTATACAGAAATCATTTAATCCGCAGTCCCTATAAAAATAAAAAGCGTCCTATTTTGATTAACAACTGGGAGGCGACCTATTTTGATTTCAATGAAGAGAAATTGCTGGATATCGCCAAAGAGGCTTCCAAGATGGGAATCGAGATGCTGGTAATGGACGACGGCTGGTTTGGAAACCGTTATGATGACAACAGAGCCCTCGGGGATTGGGAAGTCAATGAGGAAAAATTAAAGGGCGGTCTGAAAAAACTGGTGGACGAAGTCAATGCCCTTGGCATGGAGTTTGGTATTTGGTTTGAGCCGGAAATGATTTCCCCCGAGTCCAAACTTTATGAGGAACATCCCGACTGGGCGATTGCCATTCCAAGCAGGACTCCGGGACTTGCCCGTAATCAGTTTGTACTTGATATCAGCCGCAAAGAGGTGCGGGACTGTATCGTAGATAAAATCTGTAAGGTGCTGCACAGTGCCAATATTAAGTATGTGAAATGGGACATGAACCGTCCTTTAAGTGATATCGGAAGCGCATGTCTCCCCGCTGACCGTCAGGGTGAGTTGTATCACAGATTTACTTTGGGTATGTATGATATGCAGGAGAGAATGCTCTCTGAATTCCCGGATTTGCTCTTGGAAAACTGCTCCGGCGGCGGTGCAAGATTCGATCCCGGTATGCTTTATTACAGCCCACAGATTTGGTGCTCTGATGATACGGATGCCATCGAGAGGCTGGCAATCCAGGAAAGTACTTCCATGATATATCCCCTGTCCTCCATGGGTGCCCATGTCAGTGTGTGCCCCAATCATACGGTGGGCAGAAACACTCCTTTTGAGACCAGGGGTTATGTGGCTTTGGCAGGCACCTTCGGTTATGAACTGGATGTGACAAAACTCAGTGATGCCGATAAGGCTATGGTGCCCAGACAGGTGGCAATGTACCATCGGTTTAATGATCTGGTGAGAGAGGGAGACTATTATCGAATTGCCTCCTATCAGGAAAATCGTCTGTTTGATTGTTTCCAGGTGGTGTCTAAAGACAAAAAGGAAAGCCTTGTATTCTTTGTTCAGGTACTGGGTGAGCCTAACAGACATAGCAGAAATATCCGGTTGCAGGGTCTTTGCCCCGATATGCAATATGTGATGCAGGATGTGACGGTTGAGCCCGGCAAAGAATTGCTGCAGGCAACAGATAAAGTTGCTAAGGGTGACACATTGATGAATGCCGGCATGCAGGTACAGCGTATGTGGGGTGACTATCAGGCAAAACTGTTCTATTTCGAAGCGAAATAGGTAAAATGGAGGGTGAAATATGGACTATATTTTGTCCAACGGAATAATAACAATTAAAGTGAGAGGAAAGGGAGCGGAGCTCCGGTCCCTTTCCGATTGTGCAAGCGGCAGGGAATATATGTGGCAGGCCAATCAGGAATTCTGGGGCAGAACCTCGCCGGTCCTTTTTCCGGTTGTGGGAGCTTACAAGAATGGGGAGAGCCGATATGACGGCGAAGTGTTTAAACTTCCCCAACATGGCTTTGCCAGAGATATGGAATTTATGCTGACCAGACAAAGTGAAGAGGAAATCTGGTTTTGTCTTACCGATAAGACGGACACATGGAATTCTTATCCCTTTGCCTTCTCTTTGGAAGTGGGCTACAGACTGGAAGGCAGAAGTGTAAAAGTACTGTGGAAAGTAAGTAATCCTGCAAAGCAGGATATGTATTTTTCCATCGGTGGACATCCGGCATTTAATGTGGAACCAAGGTCTTGTGAGAAAACAACCTGTTACATACAGTTTGAAGGGACAAAGAAACTGGAAGTCAGGGGACTGGACGGTGGTCTGGCACTTCCGGATACTTTCGGATTGGATTTATCGTCCGAAGGGTTGCTTGCGGTTACAGAGGAAGTTTTTGCAAAAGACGCATTGATTGTGGAGAACAATCAGACACAGAAAGTAAGTCTTTTAGATGAAAATAAAACGGTATTTTTGACCGTGGCGTTTGATGCGCCTTTGTTTGGTCTGTGGACGCCGCCCGGAAAAAATGCACCTTTCATTTGCATTGAGCCGTGGTACGGAAGATGCGATAAGGTGGATTTTGAAGGAACAATCGAAGAGAGAGAATGGGGCAATTATCTGGCACCCGGAGAAGTATTTGAGGCTGCTTACACCATTACGGTGTAAGCAGTTTTTTTTGAGGGCGATTTTGCTACAGTGAAAAATGAAAAAGTCATTTTGGAGAGAAAGAGGTTACGGAGAAAAGGTTAAGTAAAAACTTAAATAGTAAAGAATAGTACATTTGTACTAGATAAAAACGACCTGCTTTATTGTGATAAACAGGTGAAATTAGCACTTTTGCACAATATCATTAAGCAGAAATTGAAGTGTTTTAACGAAAAGTTAAATAAATAATGACAAGGAAAAGAAACTGTGCTAAGGTGTATTTGTGATAATTTCACGGGAGGTTATGGGAATGAAAGGAAAAGTGAAAAGACAATTGGCAGTTGCTATGGCACTTATTCTCACGCTTGGCACTTTGGCAAGTGAGAATTTGACGCTGAAAGTAAATGCCGGAGACGGTGCAACAATTGCGCTGACTCAAAGCGATGTGGAGCGTTTGAACGGAAGTACAAGTACAACACGCACTTCTGTACACGACCCGTCAATTATAAAAGCAAATGACGGAACCTATTATGTATTTGGTTCCCATATGGCTGTGTCCAAAACTACAGATTTGCAGAATTGGACTTATGTGACAGGGGAAGATGTAAACAGTACCTTGTTTGGAGACGTCAGTGGCGGCAATGTTTCCTACAGCGAAGCGTTTGTCAGCGGCGGCGATGCTGTAATGGGAGGATACAATATTGCTTCCTGGATTGGCGACAATACGGTTCAGGGTAATATGTGGGCGCCCGATGTGATTTACAATCCTACAATGAATAAATACTGCATGTATTTAAGTTTGAACGGTGCAACATGGAACTCTGCTGTTGTTCTTTTGACAGCAGATAACGTGGAAGGACCTTATGTTTATCAGGGTCCTGTTGTGTTCTCCGGTTTCAGTACAACGGATTCAGCCAAGTCTTTCAAAAATACAGATTTGGAAAAAGTAATCGGCGAGCAGACAGAGCTTCCGGCAAAATACCAGAAGATTGCGGACAGCACATGGGGTGAATACTGGCCTCATGCCATCGACCCCGCAGTTATGTACGATGCAGACGGAAATCTTTGGTTGACTTACGGTTCCTGGTCCGGTGGTATTTACATGCTGGAGTTGGACGAGACTACCGGTCTTAGAGATTACAATGTAACATACGCAAGCGATTTTGATACAATGGGCAAGTCTGTGACAACAGATGAATACTTCGGCAAAAAGATTGCCGGCGGCTATTATGTATCCGGTGAAGGCCCCTACATTGAGCAAATCGGTGATTATTATTACCTGTTCATGTCTTACGGTTTTTATTCTCCGGAAGGCGGCTATGTAATGAGAGTGTTCCGCTCCGAAAATCCGGACGGTCCTTATGTGGACGGCAGCGGTAACAGCGCTATCTTTACCAAGTATTTACACAATTACAACGGTGTAAATAACATGGGTATGAAACTCATGGCAAACTACAAATGGGATACCATGGCAAAGGCAGAAGTGGCACAAGGCCATAACTCTGCAATCGTGGATTCTGATGGCAAGATTTATTTGGTTTACCATACCAAATTTAATGACGGTACAGCCGGTCATGAAGTCCGCGTTCACCAGATGTTTGTGAATGAGGACGGATGGCTTGTGGTGGCGCCTTATGAATATTCGGGTGAGACCATTTCTGCAACCGGCTATGCTACTGAAGACGTAACAGGAAGCTATGAACTGATTATCCATGATTACAAGATTGACTATGCAAATCTGGCATACCAATCATCAGAGACAGTTACGCTGAATGCCGACGGTACAGTGAGTGGTGCTTATACAGGTACTTGGAGCGCTACCGCAAATTCTCCTTATGTAACAATCACACTCGGTGATGAAACATACAAAGGTGTATTTACTGAGCAGGTGGTAGACGGAAGCAATATTACTGTGATGGCGTTTACAGCTACCAGCACGGCAGGTGTGAGCATTTGGGGTTCCGGTCAGCCCACAGATGATGTGGCAGTTGCACAGACTGCGGCAGATAACAGTATTTTGATTCCGGCAAAAACCCTGACCGATTTAGAACTTCCCACAGAAGGTTTAAACGGTGCTACGATTTCCTGGACATCAGGCAATACAGCAGTTCTTGCAAATGACGGTAAGATTACTGCACCGGAAACAGATACAGTAGTTACTCTGACAAAGAGAATTTCAAAGGGCGATTACTACTTTGAGCAGACCTATAATGTGACCGTTTTAGCCAAAGCGGATGCTTCAAAGGCTTATGTGGCAGGCAGTTATTTCACAGATAGCCAGCAGGATTTGTCCCGGCATATTGATGCAAGTTTATCTGTGCCCAACCCCTTCTACAAAGGAACCACACAGGGACTGGATTTGTCCGGCGGTGTGACAATTGAATTTGATATGGAGAAGACCGGCGATTTACATATGCTGGGAACTATTTTCTCCTTTATGGGAAATAAGGGAAATGACGGACGTTTGTACTTCACTCCCGGTTCCTATCTGGGATATAATGCAACCGGTGGTTTTTTTGATGCTAACATGGTGAATTACGGTCTGGTAACGGATTATATGGGCGATTCCGCACATGTGGCAATCGAGATTACAAAGAACGGCTTTACTGTTACGGTAAACGATGAAGTGGCTTATACGCAGGAAATCCTGACAACAGCAGGTGGCGGAAGCATCACGGATTACGGCAATGTACTGACGTGGTTACAGGAGACTGCAGATACCCTGTACTTTGGTTACGGCTCCTGGTGGAATGCAGCAGGCTATGATGAGGCAAACGTGAATTTAAGCAACGTGGTTTGCACCGTAAATCCTACAGTGGCTACCGATGCAGTAACTTATACAAAAGAGGAAGTGGTTCTGGCAACCAACGCAGATATCACTTATGAAGATAACCCGTTCTACGGAAAGAACATTGACAACATTACAATGAAATACACTATCAATATGACAGAAGGCACACCGATGCTCGGTTGGGATGGTATTTTCAGTTTCTACGAGAGCGTATCCGGTGGCAGAGTTTCTGTTCAGACTGCTCCTTATGTTTGCTATAACGGTGGCGGTATGTGGATGGATATCAACCAGCCCGGTGCAGGTGGAGATAATCTCGCGCCTTCCATGACTCCCGGAACGGAGCATGATGTGGTGATTACAATCACGACTGAAAAAGTTACTATGACGGTGGACGGCAACAATATTAATTTGGCGTATGGAAACAGTGGCGGCGTAACTTACACAGATGTAATTAATTACATTACCCAGTGTGATAAACTGACCTGGGGTGTGGGTCTGGGCACATCTGCTTTCTGGAACACAGAAATCTGTACTTTGACCAATATTGAGTTTAGCTCCGGCAGCAATGGCGTGGTAGAAGAAGAACCTGTGGTTAACACGAATCCTGAAATTATCAAGGATGAAGTGGTGTTATCCGCATACAATTCCATTACTTATCTGGACAATCCCTTCAAGGGAGCAGAGTTTGATGAACTGTATGTTTCTTACACCATCAACTTTACAGAAGGAACAGCTATGAACGGCTGGGATGGTATTTTCAGCTTCTACAATACCGCAACCAATGGCCGTGTCTCCTTCCAGACAGCACCTTATATCTGTTATAATGACTGGGCAGGTAACTGGATTGACATTAACCAGCCCGGTGCAACGGCGGATATCAATGACTATGGATTTGTTCCCGGTGTGGATTATGATGTGGACATTATTATCACAGAGGAATCGGTGAAGATGTTCTTTAACGGTGTTCAGATTCCCATCAATGAGAACGGCTCCGGCGCAACTTACAGAGGACTGCTTGACTGCGTTGCAAGTTGTGACCAGTTCAGCTTTGGTGTGGGTGCCGCAGCAACAGCACTTTGGAATACAGAAATCTGTACGCTGAAGGATGTGGAGATTACGACACACGTACCTGCAGTGGAAGCCATTGAGAAAGATGAAGTGATACTGGCAACTACAGACCAGATTGAAATAGTGGAAAATCCTTTCTACGGAAAACAGGTGGATGACCTCTATGTAGAGTACACCATCAACTTTGCAGAAACAGCAGCCAAGAATGGTTGGGATGGTATCTTTAGTTTCTATGATACAACAAGCACAGGACGAATTTCCTTCCAGACGGCTCCTTATATCTGCTACAACGATTGGGCAGGCAAGTGGATTGATATTAACAATCCCAGCCTTGGCGGTGACAATGTTGCAGCAGAAAGTGAAAAGGGTGTGGACATTACCTTTGGGCTTCATGTGACAAAAGAGAAAGTTACAATGACCGCAAACGGCGAGGAAATTGCTGTTGCGGAGAACGGTTCCGGTGCCACATATAGCGACTTATTAGAGTTTATTTCTAAATGTGACCAGTTGACTTACGGTGTAGGACAGGCGGCAACAGCACTTTGGTGGACAGAACTTTGTACGGGTTCTGATTTGGTAATTGCTCCTGTATCTATTGATGTGGTAGCGGAG
>CAYRLN010000068.1:0-7013 GCA_964425065.1 uncultured Lachnospiraceae bacterium
CATCTGTACCAATTCCAATTCTTTCTCGGAAGCCAGATAGCAAAACGGGAACTGCAAGGTCTCATAAAGTCCGCTTTCAATTGCTTCCTTTGCCACCGCCAGTCTATGGTTTGTAATACCGATGTGGCGTATCATTCCTTTTTCTTTAGCCTCAAGCATTGCCTCATACACACCGCTTCCGTCCCCCGGTTTCGGGCAGAAGGAAGGATTGTGAAACTGATATAAATCGATATAATCTGTCTGCAAATTTTCTAAAGAAGTATTTAAGTCCTTCCAAAAAGCTTCCGGTATTACTGCCGCTGTCTTGGTTGCGATATACACCTTTTCACGCATGCCCCTAAATGTCTTCCCCATTTTCTTCTCACTGTCTGTATAAAAGCGGGCGGTATCAAAAAACCGCATGCCTCCCTCGTAAGCGCGAAGGAGCAGCTTCTCCGCGGTATCCTCGCTGACACGTTGGATAGGAAGTGCACCAAATCCATTTTTATTTACTACTATTTCTGTTTTTCCCAGTCGGACCTGAACCATAAAAACCCCCATTTTTCTGCTGAAAGTCTATATTTCCATGATAGTCCATTCCAAATCAAAAAGCAATCACAAGAACATTACGTCTCCTTATCGTGCAAATCTTCCCAAAATCTTTAGAATTTTTTAATTCTTCGTGCTGTTTTCCATATTGTCCTCAATTTCCGCATATTGTAAAATAAACTTAAATCTAAGAAATTTCTTGATTTCGCAAAAATATACCAACAGGGAATCAGATTTTTCAAATATGATTAATATAGAAAGGGTAAATTTATGAACGATTCATTCAGAAACAGAAAAAACGGATTTGAAACCATCAATCCGGACAAATCCAAAAGAAACGACAACAACATTGGCACCGGTAAAATCGTCGGTATCGTAGCAGTAGTCATTGTTGCTCTTATTGTAATCTTTGGTTCCACCTTTCAGGTTACAGAACAGGAACAGGCAGTGCTGGTAACCTTCGGACAACCCAAAGCAGTAACCGAACCCGGTCTGCACTTCAAAATTCCTTTGATTCAGCAGGTAAGAAAAGTAAACACAACCATCCAAGGTTTTTCCATCGGCTATGACCAGAAAACAAACGTTGCCATTGAAGAAGAATCTTTAATGATTACAAGTGATTACAACTTTGTAAATGTGGACTTTTTCGTGGAATACAGATTCTCCGACCCGGTTAAAGCACTTTATGCCTCTGAGCAGCCGGTAGAAATTTTGAAAAATATCAGCATGAGTTGTATCCGTAATGTAATCGGCAGCTACCCTGTAGATGATGTTCTGACTACAGGAAAAAATGAAATCCAGTCCGTTATCAAGGCCATGATTCTTGAAAAACTGGAAGAACAGGATTTAGGTATTCAGCTTGTCAACATTACGATTCAGGATTCCGAGCCCCCTACCACAGAAGTTATGGAAGCCTTCAAAGCAGTAGAAACCGCTAAGCAGGGTAAAGAAACCGCTCTTAACAATGCCAACAAATATCGTAACGAACAGATTCCTCAGGCAGAGGCAGAGGCCGATGCCATTATCAAAGCCGCAGAAGCCGAAAAGACAAAACGTATCAATGAGGCTACTGCTCAGGTTGCAAGATTCAATGCAATGTACGAGGAGTACATCAAAAATCCGGAAATAACCAAACAGCGTATGTTTTATGAAACAATGGAAGAGGTTCTTCCCGACTTAAAGGTTATTATCCAGAGCGAGGGTGGTGAAGTACAAACCTTTTATCCCTTAGAATCTTTCAGCACAATTAACACCACACCCGCTGCAAATAACTAAGCAGCAGACCAGGAGGAAATATGAAGACAGTTAAAAAAATAGTGATTGGAGTTGTTCTTGCACTGCTCGTTATAGTGGGTAGCTCCAGCATCGTCATCACACAGGAAAATGAATATACATTAGTAAGACAGTTCGGTCGTATCGACCACGTAGTAACCGAAGCAGGTATCAGCTTTAAGATTCCCTTTATCCAAAGCACGGATACTCTTCCGAAACAGACCTTACTGTACGACCTTGCAACATCAGACGTTATTACCAGTGACAAAAAAACCATGATTACAGACAGCTATGTTTTATGGAAGATTACAGATCCTGTCAAATTTGCACAGACCTTAAACGGTTCCGTAGGTAACGCAGAAAACCGTCTGAACACTATTGTTTACAACTCTACAAAGAACGTAATCAGTAGCTTGCTTCAGGAAGATGTTATCAGTGGACGTGACGGTGAACTTTCCCAGGCCGTTCTGGACAATATTGGTGACTCCTTAGACCAATACGGTATTAAGATTTTGAGTTTTGAGACAAAGCACTTAGACCTTCCCAGTGACAACAAAACTGCCGTTTACACCCGTATGATTTCCGAGCGTGACAACATCGCTGCTACATACACAGCAGAAGGTAACTCTGAAGCTCAGATGATTAAAAATACCACCGACAAGGAAGTAACCGAAATGCTTTCTGAAGCAAATAAGAATGCTGAAATCCTTATTGCAGAAGGTGAGGCAGAATACATGCGTATTCTTTCCGAAGCTTATGCAGATGCTTCCCGCACAGAGTTCTACTCCTTCGTCAGAAGTTTGGATGCTTTAAAGGTTTCCATGACCGGCGACAATAAGACGGTCATCTTATCCCAGGATTCACCTATTGCACAGATTTTCTACTAAAACCTAGGTTAAACAAGTATTGCCCAATAGACAAACTCTATTGGGCAATTTCTATTTACGTTATTATTACCTCTTCACAATCTCATCAATTTTTTGAAGTTCCTCCACCGTAAAGGGTGCACTCTTCAAAATTCCGATATTTTCTGTAATCTGGGACGGTTTCGATGCACCAATCAGTACACTGGTTACTTCTCCATCGCGGAGAATCCACGCCAGTGCCATCTGCGCCAGGCTCTGACCACGCTCATTTGCAATCTCTTTCAGAGCACGGATTTTGGACAATTTCTCCTCTGTCACAGCTCCTTCATTTAAGAATCTACCGTCTGTGCGGATTCTACTGTCCGCCGGAATACCATCCAAGTAACGGTCTGTCAGCATACCCTGATCCAAAGGGCAAAAAGCAATAATACCGATACCATTTTCTGCCGCATAGGATTTCAGTCCGTCCTCCTCAATGGCACGGTTGAAAATAGAATAACTGCGCTGATTGATAATAAAAGGAGTCTTTAAATCCTTAAGTATTGCCGCCGCAGCCTCGGTCTGTTCTTTATTATAATTGGAAATGCCAACATACAGGGCTTTGCCGCTCTTTACAATCTGATCCAACGCCAGCATAGTCTCTTCCAATGGCGTTTCCGGATCCGGTCTGTGATGGTAGAAAATATCCACGTAATCAAGTCCCATTCTTTTCAGGCTCTGGTCCAAACTGGAAATCAGATACTTTCTGCTACCATGGTCACCATAAGGTCCGGGCCACATGTCGTAGCCGGCCTTCGTGGAAATCACCAGTTCGTCGCGGTATTTACCCAAACCCTTTTGCATAATGCGTCCGAAGTTTTCCTCCGCCGCGCCGGGGATGGGACCATAGTTGTTCGCCAAATCGAAATGGGTAATTCCATTGTCAAAGGCTGTATGACACATCGCCATCATATTATCAAAACTTGCATTGCTTCCAAAATTGTGCCAGAGTCCCAGCGAAACCGCCGGAAGTTTTAATCCGCTGTTTCCACAACGGTAATATTTCATCTCATCGTACCTTTTGTCATCTGCAATATAATGTTCATAACCTGCGTAATTCATAAAAAACACCTCTCTTTATTTCTCCAAAATATATACTTGATATGTTCCATCTTCCAACATGGTTTCTTCTTTAAAACCAAATCCCAACTTCCCAAGCAGCCCTATGGACTTTTGGTTTTCGGGCTGTACCAATGCCTGTATCCGGTGAAATTCCAGTTTTTCCTTCGCATACTGCAAAATACTTAAGCAAACCTCTTCCGCAATTCCCTGTCCCTGCCATGGGACACCTATCATAAAGCCAAGTTCCGGGTCGTCAAACCCCTCCCGCATACTGATTCCGGCACGCCCCATCACCTCACCTGTTTCCTTTCGCAATACTGTCCACATGCCAAAACCGTAAAATCCGTAAATATTTTTGATATAAGCTTCTATATATGCCTTTTCTTCCTGCCTGTCCTCAAATAAATCTTCCATGTACTCTGTAATGGACGGGTCACTGTAAAGTTCATAAAAGGCTTCTATATCTTCCACCGTTGTCTCACGGACAATGCACCTTTTCGTATTCAGAATATGCCATGGTCTTCCCGTCAACCGTTGCCAGACGCGGTTGAAATATTCCATATCCACATCCTCGAAACCCTCCACCACGTAGGTCACATTTTCAAAAGACATATCCCTGTTTCCTTCGTGCATGTAGGCAAGTACAGGATAATCTCCGCAGGCAAGCAAAGCCGCTAACTGTGGTATATCTGTCAAATATAAAGATTCTTTCCAATCGGCCAGCCCTAAATCTTTTAACGCTTCTTTTTCCCAAATTATTTTTATAAATTCACCCGGCAAAGAATGAATGCATAATTCCGGCTCACCCGCCCCTTTTTGGCACAAGCTTCTCCGCAACTTTTCGGCTGCGCCTTCCTTTTCAATATAAACATGCAATCTTTTCATTAGTCCATCACTTTCCGGCGCATATAGGAGGTCAGCGCAACGATTAATACCATATCAATGATAACTACCACCACAATAGAGCTCATGCCGTAAAAAATGCCAGCCATTTCCGCAATCTTTCCGATCACTGAGGGCATTATAATGGAGCCTAAACTGGCACCTGTCAAAATAAAACTCCAGGCAATGGGATATTTCTGAATCAGTTTACCGGAAAAAGAAACGGTGGTAGGATAAATGCCCGCCATACTATAACCAAAGCCCATAATACCAAATACAATTAACGGTGTGCTCTTTGCTGTAATCAGCACAATAAAAAACAGAACCAATCCCAAGCCCATAACGCGCAGCAGATTCTCTTTACGCATTTTAGTGGATAAATAGGCCGTCGTCAGTCTCCCCGCCAAAATCATTACCCACAGTACGCTTGCGGTAATCTGGGAAAGAGAGGCGGAAAGCAAACCGGAATCTTTAAAATAGGTAACCATCCAGCCAATAACGCCCTGCTCCACACAAAGATAGAAGAAAAGAGTTCCGATACAAAGCCAGAACAGAGGCTCCCGGAAAAATCCCCAGGTGTTTTTCTTCTCTTCTTTCTGCGTTTTCGGTAATTCCTCCACAGGATTCATCAAGTATAAAATCCAACTGAGCACTCCCATTGCTAACATAAAATAAACAGCGTACACCCAACCCTCCGGGTTAGTGGCCGTAAGAAGAGTCAGCAAAATGGGGAACAAAAATGCTCCCACGGAAAACATGCCGTGCAGGCCATTAATCATCCCCACCTTCCCCGGAGCAAGATTGTTAATGGTCATATTACAGAAGTTACTGGTGGCGCCGCGGGCAAGACCGGTCATGAGAAATGCCAAAACAAGGCACATATTGCCATCTCCAAATATTATAAGCAGATATGCAATTGCAAAAAAGGCATTGAACAATAAAATACTCTTTTTACGTCCTAATGTAACTGCAAAAGTTCCTGCAAAAAAGCTGGATATAAGATTTCCTACCGAATGTAAACTGACAATCAGCCCGCAGAAATCATAGTCAAGTCTTCTCGCATCTCTGATAAAGGGAAGCAGGGAACCGATAGACAGTGCTAACATTCCGTTCAACAAAAAAGTACCATATGTAAAAATCAATTGCCTTCTTTTTATTTTGTCATTCCAAATTTCTCTCATAACATAATTTCCTGTTCTTCTATACTCTCTTCTGCTATCATAGCATATTGCAAACTGCTAAGCCAGCCCAATATTTCTTCTGCTATCTCTTGCCAACCACGCCAAAATGAGCTACTATCTATATAGAAAATAAGCACATTCCATGAAGGAATTTACAAAGAAAGGACATATTAAAATGGCACAAAATCCTATCGTTACCATGACAATGGCAAGCGGCGACGTTATTAAATTGGAGCTGTATCCCGAAATTGCTCCCACATCCGTAAACAACTTTATCAGCCTTGTTAGCAAGGGCTTTTACGATGGTCTCATTTTCCACCGTGTAATCAAAGGCTTCATGATTCAGGGCGGCGACCCCGAAGGCTCCGGAATGGGCGGCCCCGGTTACAGCATCAAAGGCGAGTTTGCTGCAAATGGGTTTGAAAACAACCTGAAACATACAGAGGGTGTTCTCTCCATGGCCCGTAGCATGAATCCCAACTCCGCAGGAAGCCAGTTCTTTATCATGCACAAGAATTCCCCCCACTTAGACGGAAGTTATGCCGCATTCGGTAAAGTCATCGAAGGTATGGAGGGTGTCAACAAAATTGCTGAGACACGTACAGACTGGAATGACCGTCCTTTAGAGGATCAGGTTATGAAAACCGTGACTGTTGACACATTTGGTGAAACCTATCCTGAGCCCGAAAAGTGCTAAATCATAGTACTTTTGAACTGCTTTTAATAGAAAAACGACAACAAATGAACGAGCCTGGTACTATGGTACTGGCTCGTTCATATTTTGTTAACAATTAATTCAAGAAAACTTCACGTAGAAATCATTCTTTAGACATTTCTTCCTTTTATACTAAGAACATAAGATAACAAATTAATTAACCGCTTACAAGTATCATTTCATAATATAAAAACTTTTTCATAATAAATGCCAGGTAACTTTTGTTACCTGGCATCCTCCCGTTTTAGGGGTTTTTTAAGCTTTGTTTACGGAACCGAAGAGTCCCATTTTTTCTTTTACGGTAGCCTTGATTGCTTCAAAGCCGGGAGCAAGTAATTTACGAGGGTCAAAGCCTTTACCTTCTAAATCTTTACCTGCTTCAATATATTTACGTGTAGCTTCAGCAAATGCTAACTGGCATTCTGTGTTAACGTTGATTTTTGCAACACCCAGTTCAATAGCTTTCTT
>CAYRLN010000069.1:0-7008 GCA_964425065.1 uncultured Lachnospiraceae bacterium
CCGGCATCTTATGATACATGGGGTAATGAGATTAAGCGTAGCAATTCCGTGGGAGAGGCGGCCTTTGCTCAGTTGATTAACCCCGGACAGTTAGGCAATGCAAATGTGACACCGATTGATGATGAAATCATGCGTTTGTATAGTGAGACCGGCGACAATGCAGTATTCCCTAAAAAAGCCGCATGGAGTTACACATTCAACGGAGAAAGTCACAAACTGGACAATGTTACATATAGCGAGATGCAGAAAAAGATGGGCCAGACTTCTTATGAGATGGCAACCGATTTCATCAACTCAAACGTTTATGGTACATTGGACGACAATCAGAAAGCCACTGTTCTTTCAAACCTTTATGGATTTGCAGAAGCTCTGGCCAAGAGTGAATTGCTCGGCTACGATATAGCAAGCAACTCAACCTACAAAAAGTATTACAAGATTTACAATGATCTTGGTTTAGAATCCGTAGTGAATTATCAGATTTACAAAATGGAGATGGACCAGGACGGAAACGGTAGTATATCAGGAGCGGAAGCAGAGGATTATCTTAACAAAGAATCTATTCCCAGACTGGAAAAATCATATTGGTTTGAAACATTCTTGCCGAATAACAAGAACAATCCGTTTAAGTAGACAGAAAGCCCAGGGAGAAATCCTTGGGCTTTTTTTGTGCGTGAGAGAACCGCCTTAGCCGCTTCTGTGTGTGCTGACTAACTAATGGAGCGTATGTCCTTGCGGTAACATTTTAACCTCTCTACCCTTTAAATGTCATGAGAACAAAAAAGGTTACAAATAAAATTTAAAAATTTTCATATCCTATAAGTGAGGTGTGAGATATGAAAATAAATCCGTATGAGTACCGCAGAAGATACGATAAAGACATTCCCTTTAATTGCGAGGGATTTACCATAGATGATTGCGTGGAGTACGACAAGGATGGGCAGAAGTGCAGAGCATATATTTATTGTTTCCGGAAGTCTGGCCTTACATGGTTTGCCTACCTATATAAGAACGTGGACACGCTTAAGACTGTGGACATGGTGGCCCTTAAAAATCTAACTAAAGTATTCCCACGTTTTAAGAAAAGCATTGAATAATTTTGTCATGAATTTTGTCACGGAAATATAAGAATGTGTCAACCATGCGGTTTATGGGGCTTAAATGCGTGGGTTCGAGTCCCTTCATCCGCAGTCGCAATATATGCTGATAAGGATGCGGTTGCAAATGGCTTCACTGTTTTTTAAACAACAGTGAAGCCATTATTTTTATGCCCCAATACCTTTCTAAAATCGCTGACCATTCCAAAGCGGCGCGGGATGATTCCATCGACACATAATTACCGGTATCAGGCATAGCCGGAACCTACAGAATATGTCTGATAGGTGGAATCAAAAAGCGCAGCACAGTGTAAAAAATGGTTTTGGGAATCCCAAAACTCTTTGTTTTACAGTTTGGTCCAAGAGCCTCGGTTTCGTCGGATGAAACATGATTGCTTGCGTCCATTTGCGTAGCAGCCTCATTCCGCAGTTGTGCATTTAATTCCGGGCAGTCGATGACCAACATGGTCTCCGTATCCAGATAGACACTTCGCATATCCATGTTAAAGGAGCCGATAATGCTGATGTTATTGTCGATTAAAAGGGTTTTTGTGTGCAGAGATTGGTCACCATAATATTCGCAGACCGAAACCCCTGTTTTCAAGATATTGTCTTTCTGATTTAAGTAGTCCGTGCAACCCCAGGGATTGGCACCATTGGCCACCGCGTTGAGTATAATAGTAATCTGCGTCCCTGACTGCGTGATTTCTGAGAAACCCCTGTACATTTCCCGATTACAGATGACATAAGGCGTCTGTATAATGACATCCTCGCCTTTTGCCATCAAAGCACAAAGCGCATTCCACAGTTCCGGTTCCTTATTGGCGTTGGAGATAGGGTTGCAGATTAGCGAGACTGAGTTGGTGGGAATCGTTTCTCCGATCCAGTCCGGCTCCGCAAAACTCTCCGGGTATTTGCTTTGTAATTCAAGGTAGCGGTTACTCAATTGTGTTTTCGCAGTTTCTTTCGGGGAATTGCATTTCAGCGTTTTATTGCAGGATAGAGACCATACCTGTTCAAAATATTGCCTTAACTGATAGACAGAAGCATTTTCGTCAGATTTCTCCCGATAGACCAGTACATCTCGATCCGTATTGGCTTTATCACTGTAATCCCCAAGGAAAAGATCAGTGGTATTCCGTCCGCCCAGCATATAAATCCGGTCATCCGCAATCAGATATTTGTCATGCAGCCGGTAATTGATATCCCACGCAGTCAGGAGATTAACGGTATTGTACAGTTTGACTTCAATATTTTCGTGAGCAACCAGAACATCAAACCGGTTATTGTGCAGTTTGAAGGAGCCATAGATGCCGTCGACCAATATCCTGACCCGTACCCCGCGATCCGCGGCGTGCAAGAGTGCGGACATGATGTCCGTTCCGCTTTGATCCGCGCCAAAATCGAAGGTGGTTAAGATAATCTCTTCCTTTGCCGCCTCAATCAACCGTAACCGCCACAGCAGAGCATCCGTATTATCATTGATGCACAATATACGCTCACTTGCGGCTGCGTCATCGATTGTCTGCTGATTCGGACTACGGTCAAATCCCTGTTTTTCCTGAATCAGCGGGCCAAGGATTAAGCAGGATAAAAGGTAAATAACATAGGCAATAATTAAGCTGATAATCAGTTTCTTCATTTGTTACGATCATTCCCTTTTTTGATGCTTTACTATTGACAAGCCTACACTGCGATGTTACACTTGTCATGCCGTTACAAGTGTACAATAAAGTTAGTGCCGGGTCAAGAGTATGAGAGTCGGCCTTTACAAATAGAACGGGATTTGTAACATCCTATTTGAGGTGACAAATATGAAAACAGAGATGGAAAGCAAGGAAATTTTGCGGTTATCTAATGAAGAGTCCAATAAGTTTACAAAGGAATGTCTGCGGACCGCTATATTCAAACTTATGGAGCAGAAGAGCTTCGACAAGATCACCATTACAGATATTGCAAAATGTGCGGGTGTATCACGGGCAGCATTTTATCGGAACTACGCCACAAAGGAGGCTCTGGTGGAGGATGTTTGCCGGTGTCTGATAGAGGAACTGACGTCCTCTGTGCAAAGCGAATGCTTCCGTACAAATCGAAGGCAATGGTATCAAAACTTTTTTCGGGTAGTTCAGGAAAACAGTGTATTTTTCCGTGCCTATTTGAAGGCAAATCTCAGGCTCAGCAACGGAAAAATAACAGAGTTAGTACACCCATGTGCTACCATACAGCAGCATTACAGAAATGTTGCAGGCGAGGGTGCGTTTATCAGTATCCTAACGGAGTGGTTCCTCACCGGCATGAAGCAGACGCCGGAAGAAATGGGAATCATCTGTGAAGAACTCTTTTCGTTATTGGAAAACAAGGAGTAACATAGATGAAGAAAAAATGGTTTTATTTATTGGCATTTTTCATTCCCTTTGCTGCAATGCTGGGAATATGCATTGCCAATGGGGTATATCCCTTTGGGAAAAATAGTTTTATGCACTGTGACATGTATCACCAGTACGTGCCCTTTTTGGTAGAGTTTTGGAGAAAACTGCACAGCGGCGGCAGTCTTGTGCAGGACTGGAATCTGGGACTGGGCACAGAGTTTACGTCGGTGTTTGCCTATTATCTGGCTACCCCCACAAACTGGCTTGTGTACTTTGTGCCGGAGCATTTAATCATCGAATTTATGACCTTTATGATTATCATAAAGATTGCTCTTTGCGGCCCCACCTTTGCCTATTATTTGAGAAGCAGGTTTGGCGTGGGAAGTCCCATGATTTTAGCATTTTCCACCATGTATGCCATGTCCGGTTTTATAGCGGCATACAATTGGAATCACATGTGGCTGGATGTGGTCTGGCTGGCTCCGCTCGTGATTTTGGGGTTGGAACGGCTGGTAAAACAGCGCAGGTGTAAACTGTATACGTTAACCCTGGCAGCATCCATTTTTACAAACTATTACTTGTCCGTAATGCTTTGTGTGTTCCTTGTTTTTTATTTTATAGTCCTTCTTTTTACCGGTGGACTGAAATGGAAAGAGAAAGGAATTGCCGTTTGGAATTTCGGCGTTCATTCCCTGCTTGGCGGCGGCATGGCAGCAGTACTGCTGGTTCCGGTTATGCTGGCAATGCAGGCGACGGGATATGATGATTCCACTTTCCCAAAGACATTGGAATTTTATTTTAACGGTCTTGAGGTGATTACCAGACATTTCCTGACGATTCCGAAGGAAATCGGGTTGGACCACTGGCCTAACATATATTGTGGTATCGCCGTATTTTTGCTGATTCCCCTGTATTTGTTTTGCGGACGGATTCCCCTTAGACAGCGAATTGCGAAAGTGCTGTTAGCGGCATTTATGATGCTGAGTTTTTCCACAAATGTTTTAAACTTTCTCTGGCATGGGTTTAATTACCCCAACAGTCTTCCGGCGAGACAATCATACCTCTATATCTTTTTGATTCTCACCATGGGGTATGAGGTGGTGCTTCGCAGCAAAAGGTGGAAAATAGGGTGGTTTGCCCTTGGGGCCATAGTGGGAACGGTGGTAATGGCATTGTGCAGTATTTTTGTGACAACAGACGGTTTTACGGTGTCGGTTGCCGCGATTTCATGGTGCTTTTTCTGTCTGTATCTGGTGCTGGCCATTATGCAGTTTTTACTGCCAAAGCACAGGCAGATTTTCATGTGGCTTACCATTGCCCTTTTTGTGGGCGAGGCGGTAACCAACATGTACCAAACCAGTGTGCCTGTGGTGCAGCGCAAATATTATGCGACCAAGTGGGAAAATTATGAAAATCTCCTTGAAATAGCAAAGGAAGAAAGCGGAGAGGACGAATTTTACCGTTTCCAAAGTTTCTGCTATATGACAAAGAACGATGGCATGTTGGCAGGATATCCGGGAATTTCATTATTCTCGTCTACCACAAACAGTTCGATAAAAGATTTTTATAACAAAATGGGAATGGAAGGCACAAAGGTTTCTTATTATTCGGATGGAAGTACGGCTCTCACCAGTGCACTGCTTGGAGTCCGTTATACGTTCTCGGAAAATGAGGAAGGGGAAGAACTGTATACCCTTGTTGCATCGAGCGGAAAAATGAATCTTTATGAAAATAAATATACGTTGCCGGTAGGCATCGGACTGAGCGAAGAACTGGCGCAGAAAATCCAGGCTATTATTCTTGCGGGGAACAGCAATAATATTCAGGCACAGAATAAGATTGCCACAGCTCTGGGCTCGGAGCAGACCCTGTTCCTATATCAGGGCAAGGGCAGCGAGTTGGAAGTGGAAAGGGACGGATATTATTACGCCTACATTGCCGGAGATGCGGGAGATACGATTCTCATGAATCCGGTAACAGATGCGACGGAAAGGGAAGGGCAGGAGGAAGAAACTGCGTCTAAGGAATTTGACGGGCTCAAGAAAAACTGCCTGATTGATCTGGGAGCTCTGAAAGAGGGGGAAGTTTGGAAATTCACCTCCGAAGAGGACGAAACCACAGAAGTACAGGCATGGGTATACCGATTAAATATAGAGGCCTTTGAGGAAGTTATGGAAAAACTGGGTGAAAATCCTTTTCAAGTGACTTCTTACGGAGATGGCTATATGAACGGAAACATTGTCATGGCGGAAGCGGGAAATCTGATTTTATCGATTCCGGCGGATAAAGGCTGGGTAATTACCGTGGATGGCCGGGAAGTGGTTGCCGAAACCTGGATGGATGCATTCATCCGTCTTTCTCTGGAGGCAGGAGAGCATGAAATAGCATTGAGATATGAAGTGCAGGGTCTGGGAACGGGCGCCATTATTTCCCTGATATGCCTTGGCGTATTTGTATTGTCGGAAGGGGTTAAAGACCGCAAAAAACGGAAAAACAGGGTGTAAAACAAACGCTTGACTTTTTGTCAGGCGTTTTGTATGATAGTTACAGAAAACGTTTTCCGAAAGGAGAAAAATATGGTTTCAATCAAGGATGTGGCAAAGCATGCCGGAGTGGCGATATCTACGGTTTCCAAGGTGGTCAACCATTATCCCAATGTCAGTGAGGCAACCAAGGAAAAGGTAAATGCGTCCATTCGGGAACTTGGCTTTGTGCCAAATACCATCGCTGCGGCACTTTCTTCCAAACAGGCAGGAAGGGTTGCACTGCTCATAAACCCCGTTACGAAAACACAGGTAATCGATGAAATCAGTATGCAGTATATTTCCGGTGCGTTGCACATGGCGGAAGATAGGAAACTGGATGTGATTACGGTGTTTTTTTCCATGCTTCAGGAAAAGAATCTGGAGGAGGTTATCACTTACTTCAAGGCGCAAAACATTGCCGGTATCATAATTTACGGCATGAGCAAGGATGACAAGGTGCTTCACGAACTGGTGAAGGCCCAAGTGTTTAAGATTGTGCTGGTGGACGCACCGATGATAAACGCCTGCACATCCACGGTATGGATTGACCAGAAAAAGGCACAATACGAAGTGGCAAAGAGAGTGATTGAAGAGAATAACTGTAAGCAGGTTTTGTATATTGCCGGAAAGAAAAACGGATACGTTACCCGGGAGCGTTTGGAGGGAATGGAGGAACTTGCAAAGGATATGAAACTGAAACTGCTTGTAAAAGATGGTCTGCTCTTACAATTTCTGATGGTTTGGGCACAGTTGGACCACAAAGTGAAACTTATGAAGATATTTATAATACAATGAAACGTACTGTGTATGATGATTCTTATTATGATATTGGTAGATCCAAAGGAGAAGCTAAAGCTTTTGGTATAGGATATCATTATAATGTTTCTATATCATACTCGGGTATCATAAATGATATTATGGATGTATTAAATTGGTGATAGTATACATGTATGAAGAGGAAACAATATGAAAAATAAAAAAATGTTTTATATTCTATTTATAATATTGATAGGTTTATCT
>CAYRLN010000070.1:0-6953 GCA_964425065.1 uncultured Lachnospiraceae bacterium
TTTATAGCCCATGCCCCACTTTAATTCTGTCGCCTCCCCCATTCCTCCCAACTTTTCACTTCACCTTTTTCCAAGAGTCCCACATCAACGACCTCAAAAAAGGCGCCCACCGGGCGCCTTCCTCATTCCTCATTCAAATATGAACTTATCTGCCTTATTTATCCCTCAACAATCAAATATCTTCCGTCGCCGATATCAAAGACTTCGTCCGCCTCAAGGATTTCATCCTCATCGGCGCCGTCCATGTCGATACCTTCCTCCTCGAAGAATTCGATTACTTCCTCTACTGAATCAACTACCACTGCCATGCAGTCCTCAAGGAATGCTTCCGCCTCCTCCATCGTCTCTGCCACAGGCTCAGGAAACAGTTGTAACTGTTTTTTCAGAAAACATTTTAATACTGCATCATCAAATTCATGCATATTCTTAACCTCCTCATGTAATGATTTTATGCAAAATGTGTTTCTGTCTTCATCATATGCACTCTATAGCACATAGTCAAGTAGTTCTAAAGGATTTTTTATAATTACATCCGCATGATTTTCTTCCAATTCTTTTTGGTCCCTAAAGCCCCACAGCGCACCCACCGTAAAAGCCCCTGCGCTCTTACCGGTTTGCATATCGGTACAGGTGTCGCCAAGGTATGCCACTTCTTCCACGGCAAGTCCCAGTTCCTGCAAAATGCAGAACACACCTGCCGGGCTGGGCTTGCGCTCCACATCCGGCTTTTGTCCGTGGATCACATCAAAATAGCCTTTGCCAAACAGGGTTTCAATCACATCGATGGTTTCCGGATGAGGTTTGTTTGACAAAACCGCTATCTTTACTCCCGCCGTCTTGAGAACTGCCAGCAGTTCCCGGATACCGTTATAAGGTCTCACATTATACATGCAGTTTTCCGCAAAGATTTCTTTATACGCCCCAAAGGCTTTGTCAAAGTTTTCCAGTGCCGTATCGCCCCGTCCCATCAAACATTTTTCAATCAGTCTGGCTGCGCCCTCACCGACGAAATACTTGTAAGCATCCTTCTCATAGGGTTCCATGCCACAGGTGGCAATGGCCGCGTCTGCACAATATTTAATGGAATCCAGTGTATCTGTCAAAGTCCCGTCCAAATCGAATATTACTGCCTTTTTCATAATGCTTTTATCTCCCTGGCAAGCCTTGCCACCGGCAGACCTACCACATTGTTATAATCTCCGCAAATCTTTTCCACCAGGACTGCTCCATAGCCCTGGATTCCGTAGGAACCCGCTTTGTCCATACATTCAAGATTCCCGTTCTCTTCCTTAGTCCAAACATAATCCCACAGTTCCCCGTCCGACATAGGATAAAAGGTAACGTCCGTACACTCATGGAAGGTTTTGATGATTTCCCTGCCGTCCTTTACCGCACATAAGGTCACCCCGGTATAAACCTGATGGGTATTTCCCTGCAATTCCTTCAGCATGGCAAAAGCCTGATCGGTGCCCGCCGGCTTCCCTAAAATCTGTCCGTCATAAGCCACAATGGTATCGGAACCGATTACCAAAAGCCCTTCCGTTTTTTCCTGTCTGTCAAATATATCTTTTGCCTTTAACAAAGACAATTCCTCCACCACCTTGAAAGGCTCGGTTACAGACACATTTTCCTGCGCGCCGCTGGGAATTACCTCAAAGGTTGCAAAAATCTTCCCCAGAAGTTCGCGCCTTCTGGGGGAAGCGGATGCCAAAATCACTCTATTCATGATGCATTTTAGGGATAAACGTTCTTCCCTTGCTCTCCTCTTTCTTATTCTTGGAAAGTGCCATAGCCTCCGCGCAGAATGTATCCTGGGCGCAGATGGCCTCCTTGCCTCTGCGGTCCACTTTTTCATAAGTGCCGTCAGGCAAAAGTACGTGTGCCTTCAAGGTATCGCGAAGCTGTACGTCCAAAATGTGCATCAATTCCTGTTTCAGGGATTCCTCTTCCACAGGGAACAGAATTTCCACACGTCTCTCTAAGTTTCTGGGCATCCAGTCCGCACTGGCACAATAAACCTCTTCACTACCGCCGTTTTCAAAATAAAAGATGCGGCTGTGCTCCAGGAAATTACCTACAATAGACCTTACGGTAATGTTTTCGCCAACCTCCGGTATTCCCACCTTCAGACAACAGATACCGCGCACAATCAGGTCGATTTTTACCCCTGCTGCCGCTGCTTCATACAGGCCTACAATAATATCCCTGTCGCAAAGAGAATTCATCTTGGCAATAATGTGACCGCCTTTGCCAGCCAAAGCGTGTTCTTTCTCCCTGCCAATCAAATATAAAAATCTGTCTTTTAGCCACAAGGGCGCCAGACTTAAGCGGTTCCAGTGCAAGGGTTCTGAATAGCCGGACAGCATGTTAAATACTGCCGTAGCGTCTTCGCCGATAGTCTCTCTGCATGTGAGCAGACCGATATCCGTATACAATTTCGCCGTGGCATCATTATAGTTACCGGTACCCAGATGAACATATCTTCTGATACCGTCCTCTTCCCTGCGCACAACCAGCGTAATCTTACTGTGAGTCTTAAGACCAACCAAACCGTAAATAACGTGACATCCTGCTTTTTCCAGTTTTCTCGCCCAGATAATATTATTTTCCTCATCAAAACGGGCTTTCAGTTCCACCAGAACAGAAACCTGTTTGCCATTCTCCGCTGCCTGGGCCAGTGCCGCAATAATGGGAGAATTTCCGCTGACACGGTATAAGGTCTGCTTGATTGCCAAAACATCCGGATCTGCCGCTGCCTGTCTGATGAAATCCACTACCGGCGTAAAAGTCTGATACGGGTGGTGTAACAAAATATCCCCCTTACGGATTTCCTCAAACAGATTGCAACCCGCAGGCAATTTGGGAACAGGCTGGGGCACATACGGTTTATTCTTAAGATGGTCAAAACCTTCCAAACCGTACATTTTCATCAGGAATGTCAAATCAAGGGGACCGTCTATATTGTAAATACCGCTTTCTTCAATAGAAAGTTCCTTGCGGAGCAATTTAAGAAGGCGCTTATCCATGCCGTTTTCCACTTCCAGACGGATGGCCTCCCCCCACTGTCTCTTTCTAATCTGCTTTTCAATTTCTTTCAAAAGGTCTGCTGCCTCATCCTCGTCGATTGTCAGATCCGCATTACGCATAATACGGAAATGATGGGCACAGATAATATCATAATTGAGGAACAGTTTCTGGATATTACGCTCGATGATTTCCTCCAACAAAATAACTTTGACACCTTCCTCGGAAGGAAGTTTTACAATACGGGCAAGCACACTGGGCACCTGTACCGTTGCAAATTCCAGTTCACCCTTTCCGCCCTTTTTCTGCATCAGCGCACCAATATTCAAAGATTTATTGCGGATTAACGGAAATGGTCTGGAAGAATCCACCGCCATGGGTGTCAACACAGGATACACATTGCTGATAAAGTACTTATCCACAAAGGAACCTTCCTGCTCTGTCAAATCCTCATGATTTCTCACCACAGTAAGACCGTTCTGCTCCAGAAGGGGAAGCAGGGAACGGTTATATGTAGAATATTGCTGATTTACCAGCAGGTGAATCTCTTTATCCAGTGCCTCTAACTGCTCTCCCGGTGTCATACCCGCAATATCACATTTATCATATCCCGCATTCACCATATCCTTTAAGGATGCCACGCGAATCATGAAAAATTCATCCAAATTGGATGCCGTAATACTCAAAAATTTTAAACGTTCAAACAAAGGAATGCTCTTATCCCTCGCCTCACTCAGTATACGATGGTTAAAAAGCAGCCAGCTCAGTTCCCTATTGGTATAGTACTGTGGCTGATTGTACCCTTTCTTTTTTTCTCCCATCTCGTTCTCCTTTTCTAACCCTTACTCTTAATTACAAACGGCTCTTTTCGGGACATCCTCTAGAATGTCTTTTTCTGCTTAATTACCGGTCTTATGTTATATACCTCTTCAAAGAAATTGGACCGGGACGCGAAAAGCCCCTTTTCCAAGGAGATATCATCCCCGGAATCCACTTGGAAAATCAATTCTCTGTCCTTCAAAGATATTTTGGCATTCTTAAATTTCTGCTTATGACTTCTGTCCAGCCCATTTGCGATACGCAAAATAGCAGTCAGTTTTGCCATAACAAGATAAGCCTCCTTATCCAGAGAAGAATTCTTGGATAAGTCCTCAAAATATACGAAATCATCATGATTAAACTTTACCACGTCGGCTACCAGTTCGCGCTCCGCATGGGAAAGTCCAATCATCTCCGTGGACATAATAATATTGTAAGAACACTCGCCTAAATTTATCAGGCTGATGTATTTCCCGCAATCATGCAAAATTGCGGCAATCTGCAAATAAAGTCTTTCACGCTTTCCCAAACCGTGAATCTTTTTCATGCTGTCAAAAATAGCAAGACTTAATGTTTCCAACGTCTCCGCACGCTTTTTGTTACCCATATAACGCTTGCTGATGGTTCTGGCACCGGCAAGAATATCTTTTTCAAAATCATGCTCACAGATTACCATCTTTTTCTGCTCCGCATATTCATAGGCGATTCCGTCACACAGGCATACCCCGGGAGCCCAGATAAGTTTGGCCTCCAGCATATCCACTATATGGTTCAAAAGCACGGACGAAATCCGAAGCAGTGCCACCGCCTCCTCTGCCATTCCCAGCGCCTTGGCAATCTCCATCCTTCCGTGATTACGGAGCTTTGACATAAACTCTTTATATTCTTCCAGACTAACCAGTCCCGCTTTGTCTGTTCCGCCACCGTGTCCCGCAATCCAGGGACTCAAATAGTCATCGACCACAATGATATTCTCAATATCCCTATCTTTCAAATACAGTTTCTTAAACACGGATATCTGAGCGGCTACCATTTCGTCCACCAACTTTTCCACCTGGGAAGGAGCCACATCCATGGCTTTCAGTCTCTCCTGCAGACGGAGCACGCCCAATTTCAGATTCTGGGTGCTGACCAAAGTATCCTTGTCGAACAGGGACATCTGCATACTGCCACCGCCGATATCCACGATAATGGTACCTTTTTCAATAATCCGGTTAAAAATCTCACCCTTGGAGGCAATGGACTTATAGTCCAAAAATCTCTGCTCTGAATTGCTGAGTACGTCGATATGAATTCCCGTCCTTTGGGCAATCTGTCCCCTGACAATGGCACTGTTTGACATCTCTCTTATGGCACTGGTGCCGTACGCTTTATATCCGTCCACCTTATAGGACTGCATAATCTCCCTATACTCTTTCAGGACATCGCAAAGTTCATCCACTTTTTCATATCGCAGTTTTCCGGAGCCGTAGGTCTCTGTTCCCAAATCAATTTTATGGCGGATATGGTCGATTTCCCGCATGGTATTTTTACCGGAAAATTCAAATATCTTCATCGCCAGTTCATAGGAACCTACATCTATTGCCGCAAAAGTTTTCATTCTACGCTTCCTTTCCCAGTAGATAATCAATAAATTGCTGAGCCGTTCTTCCGGACAAACCACCATGGGAAAGTTCCCACTTGTTTGCTTCCAAAAGAAGTTCTTCCTCAGGCATTGCCACACCATGTCTTTGTGCCAGCACCTTCACAATGTTTTGGAACTGCTTTTTGTCCGGAGCGCCAAAATAAATGGTCACGCCGAAACGCGCCACAAGAGACAGTTTTTCTGCCACTGTGTCGCCCTTGTGTAAATCATCAATTCTGTCTTCCTTATCGCTGAAACGCTCCCGTACCAGATGGCGTCTGTTGGAAGTGGCATATATGAGCACATTCTCCGGTTTCTTCTCAAGTCCGCCCTCAATCACAGCCTTTAAATATTTGTATTCAATCTCAAAGTCTTCAAAACTAAGGTCATCCATGTAAATAATAAACTTATAGTTTCTGTTTTTGATCTGGCTGATTACCTCATTTAAATCCTGAAACTGATGCTTGTAAATCTCGATAATGCGAAGTCCTCTGTCATAATATTCATTGGCAATGCCCTTGATGCTGGAAGATTTTCCGGTTCCGGCGTCACCAAAAAGCAGACAATTGTTTGCCTTTCTGCCCTCCACAAAAGCCTCTGTATTTTCCACCAGTTTTTGCTTTGGAATCTCATAACCCACCAAATCTGATAATTTCACATGGGCAATGTTCAAAATAGGCTCAATCTTAACACCCTCATCATCATGAACCACACGGAATGACTTATGCAGACCAAACTTACCCACACCATATTCCTTATAGAACTGTGTAAGGGTACCTTTCATCTCCCCGGGAGTGGTATCCGCATTGAAACGCTCCGCCAGTTCGCAGATACGTTTGCAAATTCTGGTGTTATACACCTTGCTCTCCTGCTGATTGGTTTCATAGTCTTCCACCAAAGCCCACGCTGCCACACCAAGTTCTTTCGCCATAGGTGCAAAATCATAATCATAGAACTCTTTAAATATTTCAATATCATGCAACGCCGCCTGATTAATCGTACCGGGAATTTCACCGCGGATTTCGCAGGCCTTACTGTAACTGTTCTCATTATTCACCAGCAGATTTGCCAGATAGCAATGCCACAGATTACCAAAAAATCCGTAATTTCCGGCTAATTCTATCAACTGATGAATACACTCGTACAAAAGTGCCGCCATGTCTTCTTTATTATAAAATTCATCCCGGTAATGTTCCATGAGCCAAGTCATATCATAAAGAAGCTGTCCGTCTTCCAAATCCCTATATACGATTAGTTCCTGTTCTCTCATGTCAAATTCCTCTCTGCCTTTACGTTTTCCTTCTTAGGGCATCCCCTGAGCCTGCTTAATAATTGCCAAGGATTCTCAGATTGCGCGCTTCATCCCTAAGACCACGAAGAGCATTTTTCACTGCACTGTCCGCCAGATTTCCCTCAAAATCAATAAAGAAGCGGTACTCCCAGGTTCGATCGGGCATGGGGCGGCTCTCAATCTTGGTCATGTTCA
>CAYRLN010000071.1:0-6897 GCA_964425065.1 uncultured Lachnospiraceae bacterium
GGTATTGAGCAGGGTTTTGGAATGAATACCACCCACTAACATCATGTCTGCGAGATTGTTTGAATGATAAGGTTGCGCTTTTGCCTCAAACAACTGATCCAAAGCCTTATTTTTAATCTCCGAATATTTTATAATCTGTTTGGCGAGTTCCCTCGTCAGTTCCTCGTTGTGCACCTTGTCCGCAATTGTATCCAATGCCTTAATTGCCATTTCTGCATTTCTTTGCACTTCCCTATAAATTGTAATGTCCTCTGCTTTCATGACTGCCCTCCACTTTTTTGTAAATAGCATTTCCTAAGGCGGAACATTTATGCGCCGATCCGTGGCTGTCATGCACAAAAAAAAGAAGCCATTTATGACTTCTTTTTTACAGAGTATTAATTTATCTTTTTTGTTACATACTTTTCGCTGACGTAAGCCACCTCACCGTTATAAAGCACCTTACACCACCCATTTTCTATTGCCAAAAGTTCTAACTGTTGCCCTTCTACAAAGATACCGAGTCTCTCGCTGTCTGTGCTGGGCAGCGCACGGATCCGGACATTGGTGGTTGCGGTTACGGTTCCGATTGCCTTGTTTGTATCCGTTTCCGCTGTCTGTGTTATAACAGTCTTCTCTAAATATTGGCTCTTGATATAACCTTCCGTTCCTTCAAACTCGACCTTACTCCATCCGTTCGCAAGTTCCTCAATAATTCTTACCTGCAAACCTTTCGACAAACTTCCGATTCGGTCTGCCGTGGTGCTTGCCGATGCTCTGATATTAACCGTGGTGGTTGCCTTTCCATATACAATTTCAACTACTTCCGGCTTGGTGTTCTCTCCGGTCTGGGTATCTTCTCCCGTTTGGGTGTCCTCTCCGGTCTGGGTGTCCTCTCCGGTTTGGGTATCCTCTCCGGTCTGACTGCCTTGCTGCTGTGCAATAATCAGCCCGGTATTGGTACGGATTTCTTTTTCCATCTGAGCAACAAACTCAAACAATTCCGGATTGGAAACCAAGGTTTCGTTGTATTCTACGGATGTCTTATTGCTCAGTTCCACAACGTCATCCTGCTGGACAATTTTATAAATATAGGCCAGTTCCGCCTGGGAAACTTCGCCTTCATTCAAATATAAATTTCCTTCCTCATCTGTACATACATAAAAAGGTTGGATTCCCGCCAGTTCCTCTTCAAATCCCAGAAATTTGGCCTTTGTGTAAGCAAATACTACGTAAGTTCCTTCCAACGGACCCGGTTTCGAATACACCTCTACTACCGGATAGGAATCAATGTAGTTTCCGAGTTCACGGATTTTGATTTTTTCCATTTCCTCCACATTATTGCAAATCTGTTCCACTGCCTCCGCATCACCTATGCCCAAGGCATTGTAATAGGTACATATAAGAGTCCACAATTCCGGATATGCATTTAATTCCAATGGAGTATATGTCACTTCCTGAATGCCGTTATCAGAGATTAAGGATTCCCCGGTTTCGCCGGATGTCTCTGACTCTGACCCCGACTCCGTGGATTCCGAGGTCTCAAACGCCTCTACCAAAGAATCGCCTCTTTCCCTTGCGCTAAGCGCAACAGAAACCGTGACCGCAACAACAGCAATTAATAAGATGGGAAATACATACTTGCTATACGCAACAATAATGTCCCTGATTCTTAATATTATTTTTTTCATAATCCTCTTTCCTTGTTTGACTGTGTAACCGCCCTGTGATGTAAAATGCACCCGACAGGAATCGAACCTGCATTAAAGGCGTCGGAGGCCTCCGTTCTATCCGTTAGACTACGGGTGCAAATATTACAACTTTGTTACATCACTCCGAACTATAATATCATAAATAAAAGCATGTGTCTAGCACTGTTTTCCCATATTCCATTGCCAAATGTTTCCGGATAAACATGGGAAAAAGGCGTCTTTTGGACGCCTTCCTCTTACAGCAATAGCACTTCATGTCTTTTCCTGTCATAATAATAAACACTATCAGACAATACTTCCTGGGGCTCCACTTGACTTGCATTGACTTCTTTCACAATCTCCCTCAGCCGTTCGCTGCCTACCACTTCGCCTTCCGGTGCTAAAATCACTTCATGCACGGAGCTTGGCAAAATATAAAAATCGCCACCCATCTCATCCGCCATTTCGCTAAGTACATGGTCAAACATCATACAGATTGCTCCCAGACATTTGTTTTTGTTTGTCACCACATACATAGGTTTTTTTCGCCGTTCTTTCAACATATCGTCCACCATTTTTTTCACATAATCCATGGTTATCTCCTCGGGAATTTCGTCAGCAAATGCTGCAAGCGCACCTGTCTGTGTATAAAATCCTTCCAATAACATATCACGCATCATCTCATTCATATTAAGACACAAATACCCCAATTTATTTTGTGTATTTGAAAGCGCACAGGAAAACAATTGCTCTTTTTCGATTCCCCAACTTTTCATGTGGGATTCCTGAATCATAATGGTACCATTCCCAATCATTTCATTTGTATACGAAAAATAGCAAACAACCGCCAAATCCAAATATCGGTTATGGGGAATCTCCCCTAAAATCTCCCTGTTCTTTTCGTAATTAATGAGTTTACAAAAAATCTGATTGCGAACTCTCTCATAATTGAGGAAAAAATCCATATTCATATTGCCATGAACCTTGGTCTGATCATAAATTTTTACAATATCTCCTACTACTGAGGATAGGGTTTTCCCCCTGTTGTAGTCCTCGTAAAAATCATTCAAATACACGGTGGGCGACATATTGCTTCCCTCGCCGAACATGGTCATGCCCTTCAGATATACGCCGTTATTCTTTCTGACATCACGGACCGATACGTCCACCTGCTCTCCTAAAAATTGCTGTACACCTTTGGTTACTTTCTCTGTAAATGTTGTAAAATCCATACTATTTTCCTTTCTTTTACCAATAAAGTTTGTGCTTTTCCTCGTCGCATCTTGAGATTCACAAGTGCATCACAAGATGATTAGCGGTCGTCAAATGTCCATTCGTGCAAGCACGATGGCCACTTTCCTCGTCGCCATAACAAAAAAAGACAATGGAATAAATTCCATTGTCTTATAAGCTCTGATAGGTATATTCAAATATGCATTATACTCTGGACAGATACTCACCTGTTCTTGTGTCAATCTTGATCTTATCACCCTGATCAACAAACAAGGGAACGTATACTGTAGCACCTGTTTCAACAACTGCGGGCTTTGTAGCGCCTGTAGCTGTATCACCTTTAAAGCCGGGCTCTGTCTCTGTAATCTCAAGTTCTACGAACAGAGGAGGCTCAACTGCGAATACGTTGCTGTTATGTGAGCAAACCTTGCACATTTCGTTTTCTTTAACAAATTTGAGTGCATCGCCGATAGAATCTGCATTGAGTGCGATCTGATCATAATTCTCCAAATCCATGAAGTAGAACAAATCACCATCGGAATACAAATACTGCATATCTTTTCTATCAATACGTGCCTGAGGGCATTTTTCTGTGGGTCTGAAAGTTTTTTCAACCACACCGCCACTCTTGATGTTTTTCAGTTTGGTTCTGACAAATGCTGCACCTTTACCGGGTTTTACATGCTGGAACTCAATAATCTGGTAAATATTATTGTCCATTTCAATAGTAATACCATTTCTGAAATCACCTGCTGAGATCATATTTTATTTCCTCCTGAAATTTCACGTTTAATTCACTCATATAGTGTAAACTATAAATCCCTATTTTTCAACCATTTTTTTAATAATCACACAACTATTTTTCTTTCAAAACCTATTTGCGTGCCTGCGCCATTTCCATTACACTGTCGATTGCCATAAGATAACCGTTTAGCCCCTGTCCGTAAATTTGTTTGTCACACACCGGTGCTGTAACGGAAATTTTACGGAATTCTTCTCTCTTGGTAATATCGGAGATGTGAATTTCCACCTTGGGAACAACAATGCTGGCCAGGGCATCCCTGATTGCATAACTGTAATGAGTGTATGCACCCGGATTAATTACAATTCCATCCGTTCCGTCAAAATAGGAATCCTGGATGCGGTCGATAATCGCACCTTCGTGATTGCTCTGAAACACTTCCAGTTCACAGCCGCATTCCTGCCCTTTCTTTGCAATCAGATTTAACAGATAGTCATAATCCTCCGCTCCATATACACTTTTTTCCCTTATACCCAAAAAATTAATGTTCGGTCCGTTAATTACCAGAATTTTCATAACCAAGTGCCTCCACTATTTCATCCAAAATTTGCTCTATATTCTTCTCATCCACGTCTACAATCACATCCGCAGCACTCTCATATATTTCACTGCGCTGTCCCATCAGATTTTTAATTTTTGCAAGTGGATTATCTCCCTGCAAAAGCGGTCTTGTAGTATCGTTTTTCAATCTGTTGTACACGGTTTCCGGTTGTATCCTCAAATAGATTACCTTCCCCAATTCATGCAGAAGCTCCCTGTTTTTCTCCCTGACAGGCAAACCGCCGCCGGTGGCAATAATTTTAAACCCTTTTTCCTCGCACATCCGGCTCAAAAGATCTGTCTCCATATCTCTGAAACATTCTTCGCCGCTTTCTGCAAAAATTTCACTGACCGTTTTTTTCTGTTCTCTCTCGATGCGCTTATCCGTGTCTTCCACCACCCTTTTGAGGCGATAGGATAACCGGATACCGATGGTAGATTTGCCGCACCCCATAAACCCAATCAGAATCACATGTCTCATTTGTTCATCCTCCGGTCTTATCCTTTGATTATGTCATAAATCTGCGCCGCCTGCTCATCAGACACTTCTACGTTATTCCAGAGTTCATATGCTATGATTCCCTGATAGAGCAACATCTTCAGACCATTGAAGGCTTGTCCGCCATTTTGCTTTACCAGTTTCATAAACTTTGTTTCGCGGGGATTAAACACCAAATCATAGCCTGTATGCACATGCCGGTAGAATTCCTCATCCTCTATCACCGCCTCATCCACATTGGGATGCATGCCCACACTGGTAGCCTGAATGACAAGATATTCTTTTGGGGGAAGTAGGTTCACTTCGGAAAGCGCCCATACCTTAACCAGTTTCCTTCCCACATATCCGTTCACTTCCTCCGCAATTTTCTGCGCGCGCTCCGTGGTCCGGTTGATTATAATAATTTCTTCTGCCCCTTTATCGGCCAACATAACGGCTACCGCTCTGGCCACGCCGCCTGCACCCAAAATCAGCACATTCTCGTTTTCCAAAGTAATACCGTCATTGATCATGGCACGGTACAGTCCCGGCATATCCGTATTGTATCCCTTATATCCGCCTTCTTTGCGCACAAGCGTATTCACTGCACCAATTCTTTCCGCCAGGGGATCAATCTCTTTCAAAAATGGAATCACATCACTTTTATAGGGAACTGTTACATTAAGCCCTAAAATATTCAAGGCATATGCCCCTTTCACCGCTTCTTCCAATCTCCCGTCCTCTACAAAAAAAGGAACATACGCCAAATTAATCCCCATCTGCTCTGCCAGATTGTTATGTATGGCAGGGGACAAAGTGTGTTCTACGGGATTTCCGATCAGTCCGCAGGTTCTTGTCTTTCCGTTTATCATTTTACCGCCTCTTTCTGCTTTCTGTAAAAGTGAAGCACGATTTTTTCCAAGTACCGTTTCAGTACGATTTGTATCTCTTCCTTTGGATTAATGGGCTTTACCAGATAAGTGCGGATCCCTATTTTTTTTGCTCCCCACACATCCGTAAACAACTGATCCCCTACAAAAATAGTAGTGTCCTTATCGGTTTTCATAATGTCCATGGCTTTTTCATAACCGCTGCGCCCCGGTTTTTTGGCCTTAAAAATATACTGCGCCTTTACCTGTTCATTAAAACTTTTTACCCTCGGCTCCTTGTTGTTTGACAAAAGTACCGACTGATATCCGATTTGGCGCAGTCTTTCAAATAAGGCAACCGCTCTTTCATCCGCCGGCGCACCATGGGGAACCAGCGTGTTATCAATATCAAAAATGACACCCCGATAACCCGACTCATACAATTTCCCGTAATCGATATCATACGCCGAATCCACATCATAATCCGGATAGAAACGTTTCAGCATGTTTTCTCTCCCATCTTCCTATTCCTTTGATATCATAGCAAAACACCCTGCCATCCGGCAAGGTGTTACTGTCTTTTTTATCTTATTTTTCCTTCAATACATTTTTCAGTTCTTCCATAAAGGTATTAATATCTTTAAATTCTCTATATACGGAAGCAAAACGGACATAGGCAACCGCCTCTAAATTCTTCAGCTTATTCATAACCAGTTCACCGATTACATCACTTGGAATTTCTTTTTCTTCCATATTGAAAATTTCTGTCTCTACCTCATCAATGAGTTGTGTAATCTGTGCTGCACTGATAGGACGTTTGTGACATGCACGGAGCACACCATCTTCAATCTTCTTTCTGTCATAGGTTTCCCTGTTATTATCTTTCTTAATAATAATAAGGGGAATGGTCTCAATTTTCTCGTAAGTGGTGAAACGTTTATCACATTCGTCACACACTCTTCGACGGCGGATGGAATTATTCTCGTCTGCCGGTCTGGAATCAATTACTCTAGTGTTTTCATGTCCGCAAAAAGGGCATTTCATATCGGTATCCTCCCTGAAAAAATCGACATTCTGATATTTTCATTATATTGTAAGGGACACTTTATGTCAACTTTTTTACATTTCCTTAACAGTCACAGATATCCACCAAAATAATGTCCGGGCCTATTTTTTTAATCTCCCGCAAAGAAATAACATAATCCGACTGGGTTTTCAGCAGATTACAAAATTTTCCGCCTCTTGGCACAATAATATTACAAATACACCCTGTTTTCTCATCAAACTCTAAATCTGATACTTTTC
>CAYRLN010000072.1:0-6852 GCA_964425065.1 uncultured Lachnospiraceae bacterium
ACAGGAAAAAAAACTGGGAAGCCGGGAAAAGATGGATGAGTTTGTGCGCATTGTGACGTTGCAGGCCATTGATGATGCCTGGGTAGAAGAAGTTGACTATTTGCAACAATTACAGGCGGCTGTTTTGGGTCGTTCTTCCGCACAGAGAAAACTTGTATATGAATATCAGGGGGATGCGCTTGAGTCCTTCCGCAAAATGGAGAAAACTGTTCTCAAAAATATTATAAGGAATATTTTACTTAGTAACGTTTACATCGACGGGGAAGGATTACTGAGGATGATACTTCCGTAGGAGGAGTTATGATTTATAATTTTAATCTAGGGATTAGCTGGGCAAGCAGCGGAGTAGAATATGCCCAAGGCTATAGGGCAAAGATGTTCCGCAATATTGGCGCGGAGGCAAAATTTGTCTTCACGGATATGTTTCCCAAGGATAATATCCAGCATATGACGGAAAACATGGGATTTCTGGATTCGGAAATTATATGGCTGTATACCTATTTTACGGATTGCAAAATTGCGCCGGTAACATATACTTTGCAGGATTTGGAAAAAGGATTTGCGCAGAAGAAATATCAGTTTTCAAGAGACGGCAAAATTGCAAAGTATGTTTTTGAGGAAGGAAATCTATTTTACACTGTCTACATGGTGGATGAAACCAGTGACCTTGTGCATAGGGTGGAAATGGTTTCGAACGGGAAATTAATCAGAAAAGATTACTATACTTATTGCAAAAATTATTCGGAATATTATGCTCCGTTGGATAATAAGGCACATCTTTATCAGCGCAGATTCTTTAATGAAGACGGGTCTGTAGCTTATGAAGAAATTATTGATGGAGACGCGGTTATGTATCAATTTCCGGACTGTTTGTTATGCTCCAAAGAAGAATTGGTGGGTTATATGGTGTCCTCATTGGGGCTGACGGAAGAGGACATTGTAATCATAGACAGATCCACGGGAATCGGCCCGGCGATTATCCAAAACGCTGCGCCTGCAAAAATCGGAAGTGTAATTCATGCGGACCATTTCAGTGAGGGTTCCACAAATGAGGACTACGTTCTTTGGAATAACTATTACGAGTATTTGTTCTCACAGCATAGACATATTGATTTTTACATAGCGTCTACGGAAGTCCAGAAGGAACTGGTAATAGAGCAGTTTGAAAAATATCTTGGAGTAACACCAAATGTGATAGCAATTCCGGTAGGCGGATTGGATGAATTAAAATATCCGGATGAAAAGAGAAAGAAACATTCTTTGATTACGGCGTCCAGATTGGCACCGGAAAAGCATGTGGATTGGGTGGTGGAAGCGGTAGTGGAAGCCAGAAAGGTAATTCCGGATATCACACTGGATGTTTACGGAAAAGGAAAAGAAGACCAGAAGATTTTAAAGATTATCGAAAGGCTTCAGTGCGGTAAATACGTGAAACTTCGGGGACAGCAGAAGCTGGATGAAGTTTATAAAAATTATGAGGCGTATATTTCCGGCTCAACTACGGAAGGTTTTGGACTTACTCTGCTGGAAGCGGTAGGTTCGGGGCTTCCTATTATCGGTTTTGACGTCAGATATGGTAACCGGAATTTTATTGATGAAGGGAAAAATGGGTATAAAATACCGGTACATGATAAAATGACATCCAAGGAGCGCGTGCAGAAGTTGGCAGAATGTATTGTGCGCTTATTCAGGGAAGCAGATATGGAAGCTTTTCATGAGAATTCCTATGCAAAGGCAAAAGAGTATCTGATAACAGAGGTGGAAAAGAAATGGGTAAATGTAGTGGAACAGAAGAAATAGTTTTACTTTTTGACAGTTATTCTTTAGAAAGTAAAAATTTACATTCCTCTTTTATGGCAACAGGAAAAAATTATCCGGCGGTGGTTATTGAGGACGATGGTTTTCTGCCGGACAATGTGATTTCTGTGTATAGTTTCTTTTTAGGTGATTTTAAAGAAAGTGCACAAATCCCGGGAAAACCAAGATTCTTTAATCAGATTAAAGTACCTGAGCACTGGGAAATCAGCGGAAATAATGCCAATGGAAAGGTGCATGATCTGAAGAAAGAGCGGGGACGCATTTATTATGCGGCGCCGGCACATAAGCGGCTTGTAAGAATAGTGGATTGGCTGGATGACAGCGGGGTAGTGCGCTCCAGCGACCATTACAATAAGTATGGTGCATTGTATGCCAGAACGGTTTTCAATGCAAAAGGGCAGAGGGTTAACAAATCCTATTTTTCGGCTGACGGAAAAGAAATCATAGTTGAAAATTATGTCACGAGAAATATTATTTTGAACGAGGGAGATGTGGTAAGAATTTTTCAGACCAAAGAAGAATTCGTGCGCTATTTCTTAATGAAAGCAGGTCTTGATGATAAAAGGCTTTTCTTTAATTCCCTGTCCACACCTTTCTTTGTATCCCAGCGATTAAAGCCGGGAGAGAGAAAAGACGTTTTATTCTGGCAGGAGCCTGTGGGCGACGAAATACCGGGAAACATGCGAATTATTTTGGACGGAAAATCCAACAGAACCTGTTATATCATGGTGCAAAGACGGGATGCTTATGAGAAACTGGTGGCACTGGGGGCAAACCAAGAGATGTTACAGTGTTTGGGATTTGTTTATTCCCTGAAGCGGAAAAACAATCACAGACCCCATGCACTGATTTGTACCAATTCTGACAATATAGAACAGTTTGAGAAATTGGTGGAGGCGGTTCCCAATCTGCATTTTCATGTTGCCGCAATCACGGAAATGTCCACCAAACTTTCGGGAATGGATATTTATGATAATGTCACATTATATCCCGGGGTTAAGGCAAATATTGCAGAGGACCTTTTCGCGAAATGTGATTATTACTTAGATATTAATCATGAAAAAGAAATTTTGTTTGCTGTGCAAACGGCATTTATGAACAATCAGGTAATTTTTGCCTTTGAAGAGACAAAACATAATCTGATTTACACGGCGAAGGAACATATTTACAAAGCCGCAGATGCGGACCGGATGATAGCAGATTTAAAAGCGGTTCTGTCAGATAAAAATCTGACGGAAGAATACCTTGATAGGCAGCATAAGGCTGCGCTTCTAGAAAAGGAAGAAGCTTTTTTGCAGTTTGTAGAAGGATAACATATTGAGGAGACGAATCAATGATTGTATTTGTGGACCGTTATTCCGATGATTATGTCCTATTGAAAGATACTTTGCAAAACATTGATCAGGAATGCGAATTGCTATCTTTTCAAGATTCTTTTTTGGGGGCGGAGACGCTACCCGTGAATGAATATTTGGTACGACAGGTTGAGACAGAAACCTATCAAATGAAAGAATTGCACAATGCTTTTTTAGACATTCCGCCTTATTGGCATGTAATGGTGGAAGGTGCTTTGGGGGCAATCTACCATATGGATGAAAAGAAGGCTACCATTTATTTTCGGGAACCAAGGCAGAAAAGACTGGTGGAACGTGTAGAGTGGCTGGCGGAAGCAGGATATGTCTGTAGGGTTGATTATTATAATCAATATGGCTTTGTAGCCTGCCGTGTGTTAAGGGACGCTGCAGGTAAAGCATTGATAAAGACTTATTATTCTTCCAAGGGAGAAGAAATACTCTCCCATAATCTAATCGTGGATTCCATAACCATGTTTGAAAAAGGGCAGGTAAAGACTGTTTTTGAGTCCCCCCGTTCCTTTGAAAAAGGTGTTTATGAACAGCTTATTTCGCGAAATGAAAAAATTGTTTTGACATCGGCAAGGCAGGCAGAAGTATTCAAAGAATGTGATTTGGACGGTAAGGCACGGGTTTGTGTTTTGTTAAACGATGTGGAGGAAATCCGGAAATATCAGAATTTAGATGAAATATCCTATCCTTTGTTTGTTTTAAATAATGCAAATACGGCCGGATATGGAAACAGTACGGAGCAGAATGTATTTCGCCTTTGTTATGTGGGAAGTACAAAGAAAGAGAAAAAATCCGGAAGGGACGCTCTGATACTCACTATGTCGGATAGGATAGAGGGAATTGATAGGTTGGTGGAAGCATGTCCCGATATCACCTTTCATATTGCGGCAAACACTCAGGTTTCCGATAAACTTTTGAAACTTGGGGAAAAAGAAAATGTGAAAATATATCCGCAGATTAGTAGTATTAAACTGAAAGAATTGCTGGAAAATGCGACTTTTTACCTTGATATTAATTATGCAGGGGAGATTTATAATGCCATCATTCAGGCAAGTGTGAATCACATGCTTATTTTAGGATTTGAAAATACTTTGCACAATAAGCATTATGTTTCAAAGGAGTGTACCTTTGCCCAAGGTGATATAGAAGGACTTATTGCGAAACTCCATGAGGTGATAAAGGATGGGGACGCATATGAAGGGGCTCTGAGGAAGCAGGAACTCCTGGCGGGTAATACCCTGGAAATGCTTGTGTCCAAATTTGGATAAGGGGGGATAGAAATGGCTGTTTATGTTTTTAGTCTTTTGGCCGGTTTTTTTACCAGTGGAGTGGATTATGCCCAGGGCATGCGTCAAAATTATCTGAAGAAACTAGACTTACCTGTAAAGTACATTTATACCAGTGTGCCAAGTGAGAGAGACCTTTTGGTTTATACAGGTCTGGGAATTGATACAAAGTCCATGCTGGTTGCCCAGTTTTTGCTTTCCGGAAAAGAAGAAATCGGTAGTCCGGAGCAAATAAAAAAGAAAGATATTTTTTCCAGAGGTTATCTTATAGCAAGGGAACATTATGCCGGTGACTTAATGTATACAGACTATTTTGTTCCTGTGAAAGAAAAGGATGCATGGGAAGCAAAACTTACCAAAAGAACCTTCCGTAAACCGGATGGGGAAGTGGCCTTTGATATCGTTATAGATGAAAAGGGTAATGAGAGATATTGGTATCCCAACGGAGAGAATCTTTCCAAACAGGAATTTTTGTGCCGATTTATCCAAAAACTGAATTTGACAAAAGAGGATATCGTTCTGATTGACAGACCGGGGATTTCGGAGTTTGTGCAACCGCTGTTTACATATGGAAATGGAGCAAAAATTGTTGTGTTTTTCCATTCTGCCCATTACGCGCAGCCGGGAGAGGCAGCGGAGTTTGTGTATTTGAATTATCATTATTATTATTGGTTTAAAAATTCAGATAAAATACATACCATTATTGTATCCACAGAGGCGCAGAAACAGGAAGTGATTGAGAAACTGAAAGAGTACGGGTGCCATATTCCCAATATGGAAGTGATTCCGATATGCGGACTGGATAAAATACGGGTTCCCAAAGGGGAAAGAAAGCCCTATTCTCTGGTGACGGCGTCCCGTTTTGTTCCCGGCAAGAAGATTGATTGGATTATCCGTAGTGTGATAAAGGCCCATGAAAAAGACCCGAGAGTTAATATTGATATTTACGGAGAAGGCTCTGCTGCAAATATGGGGATTTTGACGGGACTGGTAGAGCAAAATCATGCAAAAGACTACGTTCATTTCACCGGGCATTGTGACATGAAAGAGAGATATACCGGTTATGAAGCCTACATATCGGCATCCCTGGGAGAGTCTTTCGGTCTTACCCTTTTGGACGCAGCCGGATCCGGTGAAGCACTGATAGGATTGGATGCCAAATATGGGAACCATGTCTTTATCAGGAACGGAGAAAATGGGTATCTGGCAGATGTGGACTTTTCAAAAACCGGCAATGAGCAATATGTGGAGACGGTGATTCAAGGCATGGCGGACAAGATAGTGGAGTTGTTTGCCGATGAGGAACGATTAAAAGCGTTTCACGAAAAATCTTATCAGATTGCTGAAGAATATATGGATTATAAGATTGAAAGACGCTGGATAGATTTTATTGAAAAAATAGCACAAGAGTAAAGAGAAAGGCGTATGCTCTGGATTTTTCCGGGGCGTATGCTTTTTTAGTAAAAAGTTGTTGACTCTAGGCAAGTAAAATAAAAAACCACTTAAAATATTCTGGGTATACTAATTATTTTGAGAAACTTCTATAATAAGCTCGTATGGAGGTGAAACACATGAAATATGAAAATGGAAAGGCTATTTTTCCGGAGAAGCTGTTAAAGCAAATTCAGAAATGGTGTCACTATCGATCAGTTGGTAGATGAATATTGCCTCTCATACGAAACAATCAAAAAGATTGTTTACTCGAAAAAGGAGGTATATACAATGGAATATAAAAATACACTTGCATCTGCAACCGGATATGCACATAACGGAAAATTGGAGGAATGGATTCAAATTGTTTGACCGATATTTTTTAGGGCCGGTGAAAATGCCGTTATCTTTGTTTAAACGTTGCTGTGGACCGGAAGAAGGTATGAAATGGGTGATTCCTGCAGAGCCTTTCGAAAGGAAGGTAGAGGAATTGATGGAAGTTATCAGCCGGGAAAATGATTTGCTGCCGCTTATTGTCCATTATGTAGATGGTGAATTTGAGCTGAATGATGGCAATCATCGGTTGGAGGCATATTCCAGACTAGGCATAGAAGAGTATTATGTTGTTGTCTGGATAACGGAGAAAGAAGAGTACAAGATGTTTATGGAGCAGTACGGAAAGTATATGGAGTAGACTTTCAACCTATAAGCGAATTCTTTCAAAAACTGCGTTATTGTTTAAAGCGTAAATAAGTATTATATTTTATATGTAAGCTTACAAGAGAAAAACTTGTATCAGTGAGGTATAAAATGGAATTAGGAAATAAAATTAAAAATTTGCGTTTGAGAGCGGGTTTAACCCAGGAAATGTTAGCGGAAGAGCTGGGCGTCAGTTTCCAGACTATCTCGAAATGGGAGAACAGTGTGTGCGCACCGGATATATCCATGCTTCC
>CAYRLN010000073.1:0-6829 GCA_964425065.1 uncultured Lachnospiraceae bacterium
GCCAGCGTGTACAGTGTATTTCCTGCTATAATTAAAAATATATTTTTCAACTGTTTCATTGTGTTTTCGCTTTCGATTTTTTCTTGGATACAACTACCACGATAATGATGACCGCCACGAAAATTGCGACAATTGCCACAGGAACCAGTATCCCTATAAAGATACTTACGGCCTCTGCTGAATCTGCATTTTCATCCGCTGACATTACCCTTTCATCCAAATAAGGATTTAAAATATCGGCAATAATCTTATATCCCATGGCGTTTGGATGAAGACCGTCTGTATAATATTCTGCCTTACCATAGCCATCCTCATCTAAAAATGAAGAGTATATGTCCACAAACGTAGCGAAATCATATTCCGTTGTCATAAACTCCAAATTAGCATTCAGCACTTGTATGTCACCCTGATTGTCTTTAAAAAACGCATCTGTTGTGGGTAAAACACTTAATATGATAACTTCTGTATCCGGGCACTGTTCTTTGATTGCATCCAGCATATCCCTGTATGCCGCACAGATTACAAAAGGCTGTCTGCCCTTACCCAAATCATTAATGCCACACAGGAAAACAATCTTTTCATAATCGCCCTTCAGAACATCGCCGATACGATTTTTCAGTTCCTTCGTAGTCTGTCCGCCGATACCGTAGTTTACACAATCGCTGCGGCCCAAAATGCCATTCCAGTCATCATAAGAAAAAATGGGATTCTGTACGATACTGTCACCAATAAAGGCTATTCCTTCCATCGGCACATCCCATGTACCATCCGTAGTATCTGCAACCGCCCCGTCACCGAGCACATATGCAATGCGGTTTACTGTAATTTCCGATGCTACATTGGCATACACCTGGATAATATCAAGTCTGGCAAAATTATCTCCCCATATTTGGGTAATCGTCTCGTAAGAATAGGTCTGACGCCACATATTGTCCCCTATACTCTCAGACGAAGTCGGATAAACAGCCGTCCATTTCTGCCCGCCGGATGAACTGACAAGGGCAATATACACTCCGTTTTCCGCACCGGTATAATCCAATGTCAGATAAGTGCCTTCCGTAAAGCACGCCGCATCAAAGGTTCCGCCTACATGCTCCGAAAAAAGGAAGGTAAGTTCCGTTCCTTTTCCGCTTCCCTTTGCCGAACCGGAAAAAATCTCCACATCGGAAACAGGCTTGCCCATGATGAGCAAGTCTCCTTCCGATGCATTTACGCTTTCTTCCACTGCAAAAAAACCAAATATCAATAACCCAATCAGACTAAAAATCTTTAAATATTTTTTCATACCAACTTTTCCAATTCCTCTATAATTTCTCCAAACACATCCAGTGCAGATTGAATAGGCGCAGGACTTTCCATATCAACACCCGCAATTTTCAAAAGTTCAATGGGTGATTCTGAACATCCTCCGCAAAGGAATTTCTTATATCTGTCCACTGCCGGCTGACCTTCTTTTAAAATACCTTTAGCCAGTGCCACTGCCGCAGAAAAACCGGTCGCATACTGATAGACATAGAAATTGTAATAGAAATGAGGAATTCTTGCCCACTCAAAGGAAATTTCCCTATCGGAAACCACATCCGGGCCATAGTACTTCTCATTTAATTCTTTATAAAGTTTGCACAAATTATCCGCTGTCAGGCTTACACCGTCTTCCACCATCTTATTTGTCTTCATTTCATATTCGGCAAACATGGTCTGGCGGTAAACCGTTCCCTTAAAACTATCCAGATAATGATTGTACAGATACGCCTTCTCCTTGGGATCTGTTGTGTTTTTCAGCAGATACTCCATAAGAAGGATTTCATTACAGGTAGAAGCCACCTCTGCCACAAAAATCTTATAGCGGGAATACACATGGGGCTGTGTCTCATTGGAATAATAGGAATGCATTGCATGACCCATTTCATGGGCAAGCGTAAACATATTATCCAAGGAATTATTGTAATTTAAGAGCACATAAGGGTGCACTCCGTATACGCCGGAAGAATACGCACCACCGCGCTTGCCTTCATTCTCATATACATCAATCCAGCGATTGTCAAATCCCTCTTTTACTTTGGCTACATAATCCTCACCCAAGGGTGCAAGTGCCTTCAACACTGTTTCCTTTGCCTCTTCATAAGGAACTTTTTTTGCCGCATCTGCAATCATGGGTGTATAAATGTCATACATATGCATCTCGTCCAGGCCCAGGCATTTTTTGCGCAGTCTGACATAATGATGCAGTTTGTCCATATTCTTTTCCACGGTATCAATCAGGTTGTAATATACCTTTGAGGGTACATTGTTTGCCGTCACTGCCGCCTCCAATGTGGACTCATATTTACGTGCTTTCGCATTGAAAATCTGTTTCTTTACCTGTCCGTCATAAAGAGAAGCCATGGTTCGTGAAAACTGCTCGTAAACAGAGTACAGTTTCTCAAAAGCCTCTTTTCTCACGCGTCTGTCAGCGGATTCCACAAGACCGATATATCTGCCGTTAGTGATGCGGATGGTTTCCCCATTTTCATCTTCCATCTCGGGGAATTTTAAATCTGCATTGTTCAGCACTGAAAAAGTTCCGCTGGCCGTCTGCCCCATCTGGCTTGTCATTGCCATCAACGTCTCCATTTCCACGGAAAGTCTATGGTCTTTTAACCGCTGAATTTCTTCAATCTCTTTGCGATAAAGTTCCAGTCCGGGTTCGTCTTTATAATAACCGTCTAAAGTTTCTCCGCTGATTGCCAGAATCTCCGGTGTTACAAACGCAGATTTGCTACCGATTTCGGCCGCCAAAGCCTGCACTTTCTGATACATGCCCTGGTGGGTAGAATTGGTCTGATCCTGATCAAACAGTCTGTTTGCATAGGAAAAGGCACGTCTGAGTTTTTCACTTAACAAATCATCCCGGTTAAGTACCTGTAAAAGATTTGCCGCACTCTCTCCTACCTTTCCTTCCATTGCGATAATTTTGTCTGCCGTCTCTTTTATTTCTGCCAGGCATTTTTCCCAATCTTCGGCGGTTTCAAATAAATCCTTTAAATTCCAGGTATCTTCTTCTCTCACCTGACTTCTTTTTAATAACTCTTTTGCCATGAATCCGTTCTCCTTATTCTTTACTCTGTCCTGTCTTATTCTGCAATTGGCAAATCGGACGTGCAATGTGCACACTTTGTGGCATCCAAAGGAATCGTGCTCTTACAATAGGGGCAAGTCTTTGTGGTCGGTGCCGCAGGTTCCTCTTCCTTCTTTTTGGATAAGCGACTGCCCAGTCCATTCATAAATTTAATTAAGAGAAAAATCATAAATGCCGTAATCAGGAAATTGATTACCGCCGTGATGAAATTTCCGTAATACAAAACCGGTGCTTCCTCGCCGCTTCCGAGAGTCACCGTCAAATAGGAAAAATCCGTTCCGCCGAAAATTGCCAATAGGGGTGTCAAAATATCTGTGTTTAAGGATGTCACAATGGAAGTAAATGCTCCACCTACAATAACACCGACTGCCATATCTAAAACATTACCCCGGGTAATAAATTTTTTGAACTCGGCAATGAATCCTTTACCTTTTTCTTTTACTTTTACTTTTTCTTTTCCCATCTTTCGTTCCTCCTAATGTTATTTATTTTTTCTTTCCGTGCGTTCTATCAGCACTTTATTTACCGGTTTGAAATAGCGGTTTAAATGGGCTCCAATCATAAAAATATACATACAAAAATAGAGCCACAACATGATAATTACAATAATGGACATACTTCCATAGATTCCGAAGGATCCGGGGGCATCCACATAAAGGGAAAATCCCCACGAAAACAAACTCCACGCCACTGCTGAAAAGATTGCACCCGGTATCTGTTCTTTAAATGCCAACTTTTTATTTGGCACATAAGCATACACACAGGTAAACAATATTGTGAGCACAAACCATACGGCCAAAAACCGGAAAGGTGACAATATATCCAGCACATATTCCAGTTGCGGAATATACTGTAAAATCACCTCAATTACCACATTGCCAAATACCATGATCAGCAAAGACAAAACCATGCCAATGAGCATAACCACAGTATAAAAGGAAGCCACCACCCTTACATAAAGATAGTTTCTTTCCTCTTTCACACCGTTCACTGCATTCAGCCCTCTCATTAAGGCGAGCACACCTTTTCCCGCTGACCAGATCATTGCAATGGAAACAATCCAAATAAGTCCAACCGACTTTTCATACACGTCTTCCACCACTTCTACCACAAGACCATCCACGCTCTCCGGCGTGACATCTGTTATGGCACTGATCAGATTTCCCTCCGTAAGAGGCGTATACGGAATAATCGTACACACCAAAATAAGCATCGGAATCAGTGATACAAAGAAAAAAAACGCTGTGCTGGCAGAAAAGGCGCTTATGTTTTTGTCTTTCATCTGCCTTGCAAAATCCTTAAAAATAATATAACATTTACGAACCATTTATCTCACCTGATATACCTGTTTCAGCTTACTTTCTTCATAAAAGAAGCCCAAAATATCTGCAGCAGTCAAACCCTTTTCCGCCATTGACTTTGCCCCGTTCTGGGACATTCCCACACCGTGTCCGAATCCACCGCCTACTATGGTATATCCTACCACGTTTCCGTCTTCTTTACCAGTTGTAATCACAAAAAAAGCACTGGGAAGTAAATTAGGCATTGATACTTTGCTTCCATCCTGTCTTATCACCTTCGTCACCCCATCACATAATACGGTTCGGATGTTATACTCGGAAATCACCTTGATAACCCTATCTTTGGTTTCTATCAGAAGTTCATCCGCAACTCCTCCCTCATTCCTGCATATTACCGCTATTTCTGTAATCTCCTCCAGTTCCTCAATGGGTTTGCTTATAAATTCACCTTTTTTGTTTTTGGTCAGAACCAAATTGGAGTTCGCTTCATACCTGCTCTGCAAAGCCGCCAACATACGCTCCGTATCAATTTCTTTGACCGTATAAGTCCATCTGTACCATGGCTCCTTGGCTTCAAAATCCGCCTCAAAACTATTTTCTATGAAATTGGCAAACACATCTTCATCCATCAGGCTGTTTGCCGTGTACACTGTCCCTGCCTCCGAATCCTCCGACGCCAAACTGACAGTATTGGCAATCCGCTTTGCCGGAAGGTACTCCAGACTTTCCGCCGAAGAACTTTTCCAAATATCCGTCTCCGTTCCGAAACCACAGGAAGTAGAATAATAATAGGTATCCGCCAGAATTTCACCCATATCATCCGAAACGTATAGCAACTGTCCGCTGGTTTCCCTCACCGCAGTTGTCGTCATCTCATTTTCGGAAATGTTATTGTACACCTGATATGAGGAACTGTCGTCCACATGGGCTCCGTACAATTTTGACGAATTTTTCATCATATGCCCGTACGCATAGGTTCTGGCACAAACCGCCTGCGCTTTCAGCGCCTCCAAAGGGTAATCCGAAGGCATCTCGCTGGGCACCACACTGTATAGGTACTCTTCCAAAAGGAGTTCGTTAATCACATAAATCCCTTCTTCCTCCCGTACCATTTCCATCGTTCCCCGATACGAAGGATTGCCTTGATTTCTCTCCACGGACAACAGAGTTGTTTTGCCCGTAAGTGCCTCAGGCACAATATAGACACGTCCGTAATCAAAATAGCTGCTATCCGCATCCACTTCTATCACATCTCCGCCATGATGAAATTCTTCCGTAACCCCATCTGCGCCATCGTAACGCAGCACAAAATCCGTATCCACCGTAAACCTCACCTTTTCATGTACAGGTGATGCATAATTTGACGTCTTGATTTGAACACGGATATACTCCATTGACTCATTGCGGGTTACAAGAACACCGCATATTTCCCCATCCTCCAATACAAAATCACAAAAATTGTATCCAATCCGGATATCCTTTTCCCCCGCAACCTTCAACGTATCATATAATTGATACATTTGGACATTTTCCGCGAAATTTATGGTTCCCTTTCCTTCAATCTCAACACCTTCTCCGGAAATAACCCGAAGCACTTTGCCTGATATTTTCTCCTCTTTTTTTACTTTAATTTCCGTCAGCACTCCGTCTGTCAGGGTTACGTCCGCAATCTGCTCTCGGACCTCCGCGAGCGGCTGTTCCTTTAGTTCTTCCCCCAAAGGAAAAATATGCCGTTTCCCATCATAAACGCAGATGTATTCCTCCGTCACCTCCGTGACCCATACATTATAAAATGTTTCCACTACAGGTATATGTATCGGCTGTTCTTCTACCGGCACCTTACGTACAAAAACAGCAATTGCGAGCACAAATAATAGGACAATGCCCGTCAGACAAACGATAATCTTAATCTGTGTTTTTTCGGTTCGCTTCACCAGATGCCCCCCTTACTAAAAATCTTTCCATTATACAGCGACCAAATACGCTTTCCTCGTCGCTATAACAAAAAGAGCAGCTTCGGAAGCTGCTCTTCTTTATCTTTTGTTTCCCCAAAATGCCGGCTCCTGCCTTTTGACTCCTAGCACAGCTAGGTGGGTGACCGCAACCAAACTTTTGCCTTCCCCTGCAATCCTCATACGAGTGGAGGCTTGACAGCCACTTGGCGATATAGGAATCCCGTTTAAAGTATCTGTAGGTTCAAAATAAACAAGAGTTATCGTGCATCCCAGGTTAAGATTATTATATCCAATACAGCACATTTTGACAACTGAATTTTTTGGCAAAAAAAGAGAGCTGTGCAATAAATATTGCAACAACTCTCTGTAGTCTCAAAACTATAACCGAGGACCGGCACTTACCAATGCCTTACCAGCTTCGTTTCCTTCATACTTAGCAAAATTCTTAATGAAAC
>CAYRLN010000074.1:0-6808 GCA_964425065.1 uncultured Lachnospiraceae bacterium
GATTTCAGTGCACCTCAATTAGATATCTATGCAAGACTGAATGAAAATCAGTTGCTCCATTATTACGAGCCCAAGGGCGGCATTTTTATTGCAGAAAGTCCCAAAGTAATCCGGCGCGCTCTGGATGCAGGCTATTCCCCCATTTCACTTTTATTGGAAGAAAAGCATGTGGAAGGGGAGGCAAAGGACATTATCGCACGCTGCGGCGATATTCCGGTTTTCACCGCCGAACTTGAGGTTTTGACCAGACTTACCGGTTTTCAATTAACAAGGGGCGTGCTCTGTGCCATGCACCGCCCTGCGCTACCAAGGGTGGACACAGTCTGCAAAGGGGCCCGCCGCATCGTAATTCTTGAGAACGTTATGAATCCCACAAATGTGGGCGCCATTTTCCGTTCTGCCGCCGCCCTAAACATGGACGCAGTACTGCTCACCCCGGCTTGCAGCAACCCGCTGTACCGCCGCGCCAGCAGAGTCAGCATGGGGACTGTGTTCCAAATTCCCTGGACCTACCTTGGAAATGACGGTGCGCAGTGGCCCCGGCCCGGCTTGCAGCAACTGCAGGCACTTGGTTTTAAAACCGTGGCCATGGCTCTAAGCGACGATTCCGTTTCCATTGATGACCCGCGCCTTATGGCAGAAGAAAAACTGGCCATCATTCTCGGCACAGAGGGCGACGGGCTTGCCGCCTGCACTATCGCAGACTGCGGTTACACCGTAAAAATTCCCATGTCCCATGACGTGGATTCCCTGAATGTTGCCGCTGCCAGTGCCGTCGCATTCTGGCAACTGGGTAAACATTCATAAAAAAATAAAAGGACTTGCTACAAATGTTAGATTTTAAACCCATTACCCCAACTGACGCCCCCCTATATAAGCCTTATCTGCTCAGCGCAAAAGAACGAGGCTGCGAACTGACTTTTTCCAATTTATGTTCCTGGGGGTATCAGCAGGCCACGATATACAATAATTACATGGTTCTCTTCTCCTGCTTCCACGGTCATTATATGTACCCTTACCCCGTTGGAACCGGCGACCCCCAAAACGTTCTGGATGCCATTATCACCGATGCGAGAAAGCGGGGGATACCATTGCGCCTGACCAGTTTAAACGAAGAAGCGAAGGCAACTCTGGAAAATTTGTATCCCGGAAAGTTCCGTTTTTACTATAACCCGGATTCCTTTGATTATGTGTATGATATAAATGACCTTGCAGATTTAAGCGGCCGAAAATACCATCGGAAGCGTAACCACTATAAACGGTTCCAAACGAATTTCCCCAATTACAAGGCGGAGGTTATTTCCGCCGCCTTACTCCCTGCTGTCAGACAGTTTTGCACAAACTGGTATGCCGACAAAACCGACGAAAGTCCGGATGGCGACTTTGAAATGGAGCAAACCGCTCTTTTTAAGGTGCTGGATTCTTATGATGCGCTGGGCATGGAAGGGCTTGCTCTCTACGACGGGGACAGACTTCTCGCCATAACCTTGGGCAGCCAAATGACCTTAGATACCTTTGACGTCCAATTTGAAAAAGCCCTGCCGGGTGCAGATGGCGCCTACGCGGCAATCAACTGCGAATTCGCTAACTATATCCGTGAAAAATACCCGGACATCCAATATTTGGACCGCGAGGAAGACATGGGCATCGAAGGATTGCGCAAAGCGAAACAGAGTTACTATCCTCACCACCAGATTGAAAAATATTTTGCTGTATTATTGGAGAACTGATATGAAAATAATTTCGCCGGAAAAACTGCATATTCCCGCCCTTCGCACATTGTGGAAGGAAGCTTTCGGCGATACCGATGAGTTTTTGGACAAGTTTTTCAAAGCCGCCTATCATCCGCAGCGTTGCAAGTGCATTTTCTCCGAAGGAAAGGCAATTGCCGCCCTTTACTGGTTTGATTGCGAATACTTGGGCAAACCGATGGCATACATTTATGCTGTTGCCACGGCAGAAGAATACCGCGGGCAGGGACTCTGCCACGACCTGATGTCTTTTACCCATGCCCATTTGGAAAGTCTGGGATATGCGGGAACCCTTCTGGTACCGGGCGAGCCGGAGCTTTTTAAGTTCTACCGAAGCATGGGTTACGAGGCCTGTTGCGTCCGGGATAAATTTGTCTGTAACGCTACCGATGCTTGCGCATTCGAGAAGCCAGAGGCGGGAGAAACGCCTCCCCCTTCCTTTTCACCAACCCGCATAAACAAAGAAAAATACGCCCTTCTCAGGCGCAAATACCTACCCTCAGAAGGGGTAATTCAAGAAAAAGAAAATCTGGCTTTTCTGGCTACCCAACTTTCTTTCTATGCCGGAAAAGACTTTATTATGGCAGGCAGAATCGAAAAGAATGCCGCCGGAATCCCTGTTTTTCATTGTCCGGAGATACTGGGAAACCTTGCTGCCGCACCGGTGGCTCTCTGTAAACTGGGTTGCGAACAGGGGGACTTCTGCACTCCTTACACGCCTATCACAGGGGAATTTCATCCTGTCAGCCCCTTTGCCATGTATCATGGGCTTGGCGACAGTAAACTTGCGCCGCCCACTTACTTTGGATTTGCTTTTGAATAAAAAACGGTTATCAGTTTTCTCTGATAACCGCTTTTTTTGATATCCAAATGTCACTCTGCCGAAAGGGAAGTCATGGTATCTGCCGCAGAAACCACTTCCGGCCCTGCTGCAAATGCTTCCGTATTGTCTGCCGCCTCCATAGGATCTTCAGCCTCTGTATCCGCTTCTTCCTCTTCTTCCCAAAGAGAATCGTACTCCTCTCTTTCCTTTGCCAAAGCACCTATATTCTTGGCTGCCTGATACAGTTCCATACTGTAATCCATCAGTTTCCTCTCATCGGAAGCCGGCACGATTCCGCCTTTCATGAGACGCCTTGCAACCTCCATGATTTTGGCCAAATCTTCCACATACTCTTTTGCCGCCTCACCTTGCTGCTCCGCCACAAGCATATTTGCCTTCGCTGTCCACTGCATGGTGAGTTTTTCCATATATTCCTGATACTCAGATTGCTTTTCATTCAGCGCATTTATGGAAAGTTCCAGCACCGCTGCCTCGTTTGCAAACAGGGCATGGTCCTCCCCCGCTGTCTTCATCTTTTGCTCCAGCTCCTGCTTTTGCTTATAAAGCAGGTTCTTCTGCTCCTGATACTCTCTTATCTGGGTACTGTAAATTTGTCTTGCCTCATTAATTTTCATATATATCACATCCTTATGATTTCCGGCACATCCTTGTGTCTACCTATGATATCGGCAAAATCTCCCTGTTTCTTTATTTCTTTATCTCTTTTTGTCTCTCTTTCTTCCCAGATAATGATCCAGCTTCTCTTTCATGTTCTCCGGCATTTCCTTAGACACAGGACATTTTCCCGCATTTGCCATCTGTGCCGTGAAACGACTGATGAAATCAATGTCGATAACCATCTGCTCCGCACTCATAACTTTCGCCGTATCGTAACTGTTGTGAATGGTTGCCGTATTGTTGGGTGCGATACGGGCAAAAGAAACCGCAGGCACTCCCTTATCTGCAAAAGGCGTGGAATCACTGGAATAAACATCCTGGTATGCCCTTATGCCGAATTTTTCCACACATGCCATGTACTGCAGATAATGAACCAATTTTTCTTCGCAGGTACAGCAGGCAATAAATTTGCCCATGATACAGCCAATCATATCAAGGTTAATATTCATGGCAACCTTTTTCAGTTCTTCTTCATGAGCGGCAGTATAGGCCTTGGAACCAAGAAGCCCTCTCTCCTCACAGCCGCACCAGATAAAACGAAGACCATAGCGGTGAGGCTCTTTCGCAAATTTCTCCGCAATACCAAGAAGTCCAATGCTGCCGGACATGTTGTCGTATGCCCCTTGGGAAAGGGAAGTGGAATCATAATGGGCCGTCAAAACAATATACTCGTCTATTTCACCGGGAAGATCCAAAATCACGTTATGGGATTTTCCCTTGTATTCTTTCTGTTTGATGCGGATGGTTGCTTCCTTCGCACCGCTCTCCACCACTTTAATTGCTTTTTTTGCATTAATGTTAACACCGGGAATTATATTTCCGTTGCATACATAAGAACGGAGTTCTCTCTGATCGATATCCTCGTCCACATAATTGGCATTTCCGTCAAAGGTAATGAAGCCGACCGCGCCGTTTTCCAAAATATCCTGATATCTCCAATAACCCATATAAATATCATTCAGAACGATTTTTCCCCTACATTCCTCCAGCGAAAATGCATCATCATGACGCAGATAGTACAGAGGTGCCGTTACTTCTCCGCTTCCGCAGCCAAAATATCCTTTACAGGGAATCTGCTGCCCATCCACCATAAGCTCCGCCTCTTCTATGTCAGCCAAATCCACTTCAAATTCCTCTAAATATGCTTCCAGTCCCATTTCCGCACATTTATCTTTTAAGTAATTTGCACATTTCAGTTCTTCTTCTCTACCGCCCATACGCACATAGGCTGTATCGGCAAAAATTTGATTGATTTGTTTTGTGTTCATTTGTTCCTCCCAATATTTTTTTACATAAAAATCACCTCTACATTATAAAATGCAAAGGTGATTTGAACAAGCAAAATTTACCACTGCGAGAAAACTGCCGTCAATTTTTCATCAATATCTATTCTCGTCTGCTTGCATTCCTTCGGGAATTGTTTTCCCGCTTTAAATGCCATTCGCACCAACAACCCCGAAGCTACCGGAAGCATCATCTTAAGCATGGACTGGGGAAATACAAAATGTGTGCCATGTTCATACAACAGCGCCTCGTACTCGCAGTCATGAGGCATGGTCTCCAATCGTTCTGCCATTCTTCTTATGTATTTACAGGTATCCCAGAGCACATCATCTTCCGCACCAACGAATATCAACTTGCCCTTAATGTTTTCCACCTTTATTTTTTCTTCTTCCTGCACAGGATGCAGACGTTCTGATTTATCAAACATTTTTCTGGAAGCCACGATATCGCCGCCTTCCTTTGATTCCTGCTGAATCATCTGCCAATACCGGGGATGTCTGTAGGCATAAGGAAGAAACGGAAGCTGCTCTCCTTTATAGGACAAGCTGGATTCATAGTCCCCCGGGCGCTCCCTGACTCCGTCCAAACCATCCCTGTAAAATCCCTCCATGATAAAATCGCAAGGTGTCATGGCTATGGTTAAAGTAATATCTTCAAAGTATGACGCTGCTACCAGTGCCAGCATACCCGTTGTAGACGCTCCGGCAATACCGATTTTCTTATTTCCCTGTTCCTTTAAATAAGCAATGGCTTTTTCAAACCGCTCCAAAGGATAACTGTGATGTCCATAGTCCTTCCCCGCCGGAGCCATTGTCATAACATTGCATCCCATTTTTTGCGCCCACTTTACACCTGAAACCGCCATTCGGTCATCAATGTCGTCCCCCAACATCAGAATAAGTGCTTTTTCGCTTGCTGTTTTATTGGCAAAATAGGCCCCGAAAAAGCCGTCTATTTCCACTGTAAAATATGTTTTTTTCATACTCTCTCCCTCGGTTCTTAATAGTTCTTTTTGTTTCTTATTGTTTCTTGTCTTGGGTTAGTTTTGTCTAACTGCATTTTACAACAAAGGGAAGGAAACGTCAAATGCTATTTCCTTCCCTTACGTAACGTTGACTTAAAGATGAGAATGTGTTATTTTCTATTTAGGAGTTCTGAATCTCGTAATTATCCGTCTGATTAGATGGGCTGAGTAATTCAGGGCTCTTTTTTGTGTCTATGTGATGAATATAAAAATGGTTTGAGTTGAACTTCTTTCTGAACGCCGATATAATCGTTCCATTTTCTGTCCAACCTATACAAGGACAGTTCATAATCCGTACTAATACTTTCCATATAAGCACTCCTTAGTATTTAATTTTTATTACTTGGGATTGTATAGCGATATGCCAGAACCAAGTAGAAACACTTTTAGATGTGCTAATTATATATGAAATTATTTTGACATGCAACTATATTTGCTCCACCACCTCCAGCGGTGTTTCCATCTGTTTAAAATCACTTTTTCGTCCTGACGGCTGGCTAGACCCTTCCTGTAAATACCATACTGCCTGGACCGCATTCATACCAAGACTTCTTGCAGTTTCCAACTCTCTGCTTCCGCCGTCCCCTACGTACAGACACTCCTTGGCTTTCACACCAAGACGCTCTGTGCATCTTCCGAAAATTTCCACATCCGGCTTTTGCACCCCTTCTTCGTAGGACATGCATACCGCATCAAAGTAGGGGAACAATTCACTTCTCCGGATTACATCAACTTCTTCAGAAAAGCAATTGCTGATTAGACCAATCAAAATCCCCTTTTCTTTTAACTGGGAAAGCATGGGAATAATTTCCTCATGCAAATTATGAAAACACTCCACTTTTGCCGCCTTACGCTTTGCCACCATCTTCTGCAAAAGTTCTTCTGAGTAGCAATCGCATTCTTTCAGTGCAATCTCTAAGGCCTCTTCCAAAGTGAATTTTCCGGTGGAACGGGCTTCCTCTGTTGGATACCATGCCGCCCGATACTGCTCCACGGATACCCCTGCATCTTCCGCCATCTGGGCGCTGAAATACAGCGGTGCTTTGTAGTGTGTGATTAGAGTTTCAAACATGTCAAAAATTACGGCTTTTATCATTTGGATTCTCCTCAATTCCTTTTACCAATTCCTGAAAGAAATCATTTGTGTATTTATTCATTTCTTCACACAACGGAATCGTTTCCGAAAGATAACATTTATTTTTATCCAATACATTTCTTTCCATATATTTTAAAGTGTCAGCCAAAGAT